>DNYO01000109.1:0-3309 GCA_003506795.1 Deltaproteobacteria bacterium | reverse complement strand
ATCCGCATGGGCATCGACAGGGAGAAGATCATCGTAGACCCTGGCATCGGTTTCGGAAAACGCGTGGAGGACAACATCCGCATCCTGAAGATGCTTCGCGAATTCAAGGAACTGGGGAGGCCCGTCCTTGTCGGCACCTCCATGAAGTCGTTTATAGGAAGAATAACCGATTCCCCCCTCGAAGAAAGGGTCGAAGGAACCCTGGCGACCCTGGCTGTGGCACTCATGAACGGTGCGGATATTATAAGGGTCCATGACGTGAAAAAGGCNNGCCATACAGCTCCTCCTGGGACTTGTCATCGTCATGTTCGTCTTTGCACTGGCAAAAAGATTCGAGCTCTTCACCCTGAGCTGGATATTCAACAGCTTCATAGGCTCCATCGTCTTTGTCGTCATCGTCATTTTCCAGGATGACTTAAGAAGGCTCCTTCTGGCCCTTGGCCGGAGTCCCTTTTTCCGGAAGATCAGCTATTTGAAAGAGACTCTCTTCCTGGACGAATTGACGAATGCCTGCCTGGTGATGAAAAAACGGACCATGGGCGCCCTCATAGTCATCGAACGGGAAGTCGGCCTCGAAGAGTTCATGGAGGCCGGGGTGCGTTTCGACGCGGAGGTCAACGCGGAACTGGTTGTCAGCATCTTCCAGTTTGCATCGCCCCTGCATGATGGTGCCCTGATCATCCGCGAAGGAAGAATCGTCTCCGCCGGCTGTGTGCTTCCGCTTACTACCGCAGATGAGATCGATAAAAGCCTGGGTACACGTCACAGGGCGGCCATCGGTATCACCGAGGTAACGGATGCGGTTTCCATAGTCGTTTCCGAGGAGCGGGGGATCATATCCTACGCGCACCACGGACAGATCTATCCCAATATCAGTACCGATGACCTTAAGAAGGTGCTTAAAGAACTCCTGGGTTGAAAGAGGACCGCTCAAAGACGTGAAGACTTTGCTCGAAAGATATCTCAAAAAAGACTGGAAGCTGAAGCTTCTCTCGCTGGTTCTTGCCGTCATGCTCTGGTATACCGTATTTCAGATTGGGGAGCCTAAAAAAGACATAACGGTTCCCGTCTCCGTCTCCAATCTCCCGAGAAGTATGGTGATAATGAGGCTGGATCCCGAAAGGGTCTTCATTACGGTGAGCGGCCGCGTCTCGATGCTCAAGGACATCAAGGACCGTGACGTGACCGTCCACCTCAATATGAACGGTACGAAGGAAGGCAACACTGTCTTTGACATCACGAAGGCAAACGTGACGGTGCCAAAGGGCATAGAGATCGTGGATATAAGGCCGGGAACCGTCCGGGTGGTCGTCGACAGGATTATCGAGAAGAAGCTCAAGATCCTGCCTGTGCTGGACAAGAGTTCAGCGGGGCGCTACGAGATCGTCCGTGCGAGCCCCCAGTATGTTGTCGCCGAGGGCCCCGGCAAGGTCCTGGAGAAGGTGACGACCATCGAAACCCTGGCCGCAAACGGCGACTTTCGCGCCAGCGAGGAAACCATCAATGTCGGATTCAACATGGGCGACCTGCCGCACGTCAAGGTGAGACCCGATTCGGCAAGACTGGTTCTCAAGCGGCATAGCGGAAAAGAAACGCCCTGGCAGTGACGGTGGTCGGCAAACTCCTGGTTGAAACGCAAGCACCAACGCCCGTGAGGCCTGACGATAAACGGCCCGGGGCCGCTCAAATACAGCTTACGGAGGAACGAAATGCCTGAGCTCATGGTAAACATAGATCACGTCGCCACGCTGCGCGAAGCACGGGGTATCAACTATCCCGATCCCGTATTTGCAGCCGGCATAGCGGAAATGGCAGGCGCAACAGGCATCATAATACACCTCAGGGAAGACCGCAGGCACATAAAAGACCGTGACCTCAGGATCCTCCGGGATGTGGTTAAATCCAGGCTCAATCTTGAAATGGCGGCGACCCCGGAGATGACAAAGATCGCCGCGGGAACGAAACCCGACATGATCACCCTTGTCCCCGAAAAACGCCAGGAACTCACGACCGAAGGCGGTCTCGACGTCATCAAGTTCGCATCGAAGATCGAAAAGGTCATTACGGCCGTCAAGAAACAGGGTATAGCCGTCAGCCTTTTCATCGACCCGGTGGAACCACAAATCAAGGCATCGGCAAAGATCGGGGCGGACATGATAGAAATACACACGGGCGCCTACGCCGACGCACGCACGGCAAAAACACGGATCGCGGAGCTGAAAAAAGTGATCCGCTCGGCGGGCTTGGGCAAGGAGCTCGGTCTCGGAGTCAACGCCGGTCACGGGCTCCATTACCACAACGTGCGGGAGATAGCGGTCATCCCCGAAATAGATGACCTGAGCATAGGCCACAGCATAATAGCCCGCGCCATCTTCACGGGCCTCAACCGGGCGGTGAGGGATATGATTGAACTGGTAAAGGCGGGTAATGGGTAATGGGTAATGGGTAATGGGTAATGGGAAAAGATATCTGGTGATACGGATTGGTTGGAATTGATATTGTCGACATAGCCCGCATCAGCGGGATTCTTGAAAGGCATGGGGAGCGGTTCCTCGGGAAGGTCTTCACGCCCCGGGAGATAGACTATGCGCGTGGCAGGAAGAAAAGCATGGAGCAGTCCCTGGCGGGGAGATTCGCAGCCAAGGAGGCCTTTATGAAGGCTTCCGGCAGGCGGCTCGCCTTTACGGATATCGAGGTTCTCAGCCAGGCCGGCAGGCCGTTCATCATGTTCCGCGGCAACCGCTATGACGAGGTCAGTATCTCCCATGAGAAATCCTATGCGGTATCCGTGGTGATACGCAAAGACGTTAAGAAGGGGGACATATGAAGGTCCTTTCACCCCAGAGAATGGCACGCTATGACGAATATTCCATCACGACATGGGGGATTCCTTCCGCGGTGCTCATGGAGAACGCCGGGAGGAACACCTACCGCCTCATGAAGGAGCGTTATCTTTCCGGCGGCGAGAGGATAGCCATCGTCTGCGGCCGCGGCAACAACGGCGGCGACGGCTTCGTCATCGCCCGCTATGCCCTGATGGACGGCTTCACGGTGCGCGTCTATCTTACAGGAAAGAAGGCAGACCTCAAGGGCGATGCCGTCCTCAACATGAAGCTCTTTCAATCTCTTTCGGGCCGGATAGTCGAGTGCACGGAAAAGCTGAGGTCCGTCAAGACAGGCATAAGAGAGTCGGACCTTATCGTCGATGCCATTTTCGGCACGGGTCTGTCCAAGCCGGTCGGCGGAACGGAAAAGACCATTATTGACGAGGTAAACGGATCGGGCAAACCCGTCATCGCCGTCGACATC
>DNYO01000055.1 GCA_003506795.1 Deltaproteobacteria bacterium | reverse complement strand
AACAAGAAACCGAATTATCTGGCCATCGCGTGGTTTACCATGGTCAATCCCAAACCGCCCTGCATAGGTATTTCACTGGGAAAGATTCACTACACGAATTCCGGCATAAAGGAAAGCGGCTCCTTCAGCGTCAATATCCCCTCCGGCGATATGGTGGGGGTGACGGATTATTGCGGTATCGTTTCAGGAAAGAAATATGACAAGGCGAAGAGTTTCGAGACCTTTTACGGAAAAACAGGCAATGCCCCCATGATACAGGAGTGTCCCTATAACATAGAGTGCAGGCTTATCGACGTCGTGGACTTTCCGACAAATGAATTCTTCATCGGTGAAATAACGGCCGTATACAGCGACGAACGGTATCTGACGGACGGCGCGCCGGACATAAAGAAGATCGACCCTCTTGTCCTGTCCATGCCCGAAAGGAGCTATCTCACCCTGGGCGAGCATATTGCCGAGGCCTGGGATGTCGGCAAGAAGCTCATAAGGAAAGGATAAAGACTTCGCCGCGTTACTGTCAGGGAAAAAGAATGGATTATCCGGCATTATCACAAGCGGAACAGCTACTTGACTATGTCCCCGAGAATCGCCGCGTGGTCGAAACCCTCGGATGGCAACCGGGAATCTGGGGCGGCTTCTTCCTTGTCGTCGGTATCCTTATCCTGTCGGAGAGCCGATTGCCCTTGAGCACGGTGACGCTAGAGTTACTGGGCGTCGTGTTCTTCGTCGGCGTGGTCCTTGCCTGCTGGCAGATGGCGATGCACAGAAATCGCACCGCCCTTGTCAGGGATAACGACCTGATCCAGGTGTTTCGGAAACGCCGTCTCGACATGGTCGTTGACCCGGACGAGATCGGTCTGGAAAAGGCGGACTTCGTACTCATGCTGAAGATCGGCGTTCCCCTGTTGATGTGCGCCGCCGGTTTCATCGCCGTCGGAGGGACGATGCTGTGGGAAGACAAGAAGGCGAATGCGGACAATCTCTGTATTCTGGCGCTCGGCCTTGCATCGGGAGCTTCACTGGCGTCCGCGTCCTGGACCCGGTTTTTTCGGCGCCACCTGCGGGTACCCGTGAAGAATTCACGATGGTTCGCCGGGGAGACCGTGCTGGTCTCCCCTTCGCAGTACAGGCATCTTTTCCCCCTTCCGGAAGACAGCGAACATTTTTAATCGTTTCGCGGATCGGCCTCGATACTTTACCGGGCGGCAGCCTGTGATAATTTCTTGCAAATCCCCAGGGATTGCAGGAAAATGGAGGAAAGCCACCAGGAGAACGTGAACAAAATCGGCCGAGCGGCTTGATTGCTGGAGGCCGGGCGCAGACATTGATGGAAACTCAGACGGGAAAAAAGCAGAAACTCATTGCTGCGGCCAGGGTGGTGAAGGCGATATCCACCATTGGCATCGTCGTGGTTCCCGTGGCCACGGCCGTCGGGGCTATAATCGGCTACGGGGGATATTCACTGGTAAAGAAATTGTGGAAAAAGAGGCCGTGAGGAGGGAATGTGTCCGGAATGTTTGGTCCATTGCTGGTCGGGCTTTTGTTTATCCTCGTTCCTGTGCTTGTATTGATCGGCGTTATCACGCTTTTGCGCAAGAACAAAACCGGTATGCGACGGATCACGTCCATCCCTGCCGGCTGGCATGCGGCAAAAGCCCGGGTTACGGGAGGCAACGTGGAGGAGGCCATCCGCACCCGGGTTGAAGACGACCCTTTCTACTATCCCATGGTGGCTTTTGAATACACGGTGGAGGGACGGGCATATACCGGCTCCCAGGGTGTCGAACGGCCATATAATTATGCCGGGAGGGCAAAGAAGACGTTGGCGCAGTACCCGGTAGGAAGCGAAATAGTGGTCTATTATAACCCCGAAAGACCGGCTGACGCCCGATTGCCAAAGAAGTAAAAAGAGCTAGCACCTCTCTATCAGCAGCAGTTTCTGTGCGCGGGACAGTTTCTTTATCTCTCTTTCCCGTTTCAGGGCATCGGATTTCGTAGGGCAGGGCTCCCGGTAGACCAGCCTGACGGGCCGACGCCCGCGGGTGTATTTGGCGCCGCTCTTTCCCTCGTTGTGTTCCTGCAGTCGTTTTTCCATGTTGTTGGTCCAGCCCGCGTAGAGGGTTTTGTCGGAACACTCCAGAATATAGACAAACAGCACCGGGTTGTCTTTCACTCGAATTTTCCTTCGGGGGAGCCGCCCAGTGCGGCCTTGAGTGTTTCCAGTTCGTCCCAGCGGCGATAGGCGGTCTCCAGTTCATTTTCAAGTGCCTTCCAGCGGTCATTGACGGTCTTTATCCTCTCGAAGTCGCGGCTTGCGTAGAAGTCGGGCGAATTCAGTATCTGCGTCAATTGCTGTTTTTCCGTCTCCAGGGCCTCGATCAATGGGGGCAGGGATTCGAGCTCTCTGGTTTCCTTGAAGGACAACCGTTTCTTTTCTTGCGGCGCCCTGGCCTTCTTTTGCTTGCGCTCTTTCGGTGCCTCGTCACCCGGTTTCTGAGCGGACGAGCTTTTCTGCCGGAGCCAGTCATCATAACCGCCGACATATTCTCTCAGTTTCCCGTCGTCTTCGAAGACGATAGTTGAAGTAACGACGTTGTTCAGGAAGGTCCTGTCATGGCTTACCATGAGGATGGTCCCGTTGTATTCGAGGAGTTTGTCCTCCAGCAGTTCCAGTGTTTCAGTGTCGAGATCGTTGGTGGGCTCATCAAGCACAAGTATGTTGGAGGGGACGATGAAGAGCTTCGCGAGAAGAAGGCGGTTGCGTTCGCCGCCGGAA
>DNYO01000026.1 GCA_003506795.1 Deltaproteobacteria bacterium | reverse complement strand
TTCTTCATCATGTCCATTTCCACCCATCGGGTAACGGGCCCTATGTCGGCACCGAGACGTTTCGTCTCTTCGATGATCCTCACCTGTTTGCCCTTTTCCATAAGGGTCAGCGCAAGTTCGCAGCCAGCAAACTGGCCGCCGATGATCGCGACCCTCTTCTTGATGGGAAAGTTGAGTCCCATCAGCTTTCTCATAAGAGCGGGACTCCCGGCAACGTCTTTTCCGACTTTTGCGGCCAGCGTCCACATGAGGCCCTTCTTGGTGCTGGTGCCGCTGACGAAGGCCTCTATATCATGACTGCTGATCACGTTGTCGCTGTCTATCCCGGGTACCTTCAAATCCATCGGGGAACCGCCCGCAGCCACGATCACGACATCGGGCTTGAATGCGTCGACAACGTCGGGCTTCACCTCAACGCCCAGCTTCACTTCGATATTGAGATCCTTGACCTGCTTTACCAGCCAGTCATGGAAAGGTTCGATTTCTTCGTTTAAAACCGATGCAAGCGTGGTCAGGCCGCCGAGTCTCTTGCCCTTTTCGTAGACCGCCACCTTGTGGCCCCGCATCGTTGCTACTCTGGCCGCTTCCAAACCGGCAGGCCCTCCGCCGACGATCATTACTTTCTTCACCTTCTCAGCCGGGGTTTCGGGAAGTCCTTCAAGGTTCGTGTTCACACTGCACGTTATGGGAACGCCGACAAAATTATCGTCCATGCAGCGGCAGCAGGTGATGCATTTCCTGATGTCGTCCAGTTTGCCCGCCTGCGCCTTGTTGGCCCAGTCGGCGTCGGCGATGAGCTGCCGTGCCATTGCAATGATGTCAACCTTTCCGGCCGCCACAATCTCTTCCGCCATGACCGGATCTTTCAACCTGTAGCCCGTTGCTACAGGTACCGTTGCAACCTTTTTGATGGCCTCGCCCAGATATACGAAAGCCCCTTCGGGAACCCACTGCTGGACGAGAGGGATCGGGCTTTCGTGCCAGCCCGCCTGAACGTTGAATGAGGCGATTCCGGCTTTTTCCAGGACGGGAATCATCTTCTGTACGTCTTCGATCTTGTTGCCGCCTTCGAGAAGCTCGTCTCCCGATATACGGCATGTCAGCGTGAAATCGGCACCCGCCTTTGCTTTACAGGCCGCGATTACATCGAGGAAGAAGCGCAGTCGCTTTTCCGGGGTTCCGCCGTACTCATCGGTCCTTCTGTTTGAATAGGGCGACAGGAACCTGTTGATGAAATAGCCTATGCCGGCGTGGAATTCCACCAGGTCGAAACCGGCCTCTCTGGCTCTTCGTGCCCCTTCACCAAACTGGTCGACTATGAGGCGGATCTCGTCCACCGTCAGTTCCCTGACTTCCTTCACGCTCGGACCACCCGCACCGGCCGACGGACCGACGCCTTCCAGGGGATTATCCTTGTTTGCCCTCCACTCGGAACAGATAACAAGCTGGCAGGAGGCCTTGCCGCCATTGTCCTGGATTGCCTTCGAAACGCGCCTGAGCCCCGGTATCTGGTCATCATTCCATATGCCGACACCCGAGGCGATATTGATGTAACGGGGCGTAACACCGCTCAGGTCAAAAGGATAGGCTGAACCGATCGTTACGAGACCTGTTCCTCCCCTGGCCCGTGCTCCCATGAAATTGGCATACTTGTCGGTCACATAGTAGTTGTCAAGAAAACCTGTCGTGACACCCAGCATCATCACACGGTTCTTCAGTTCCACATTGCCTACTTTAATTGGTTCAAACAATTTTTTTGGTGCACTCATGGCTGTCTCCTTAATGTGTATGACATGAGTAGGTCGAATCCCATGCATCTCTCAGCACGACCGCCCTACCTCCTATGCTCATGATATATTGTCCTTCATTTCGATCTTTTCGTTTTATTCTTTCCCTTGAGGGGATTTCGTATAGGTCCGGCCGCAAGGCACAGAACCTGGTTTCTGTCTTCCATGTAAAGCGCCGATTCCAGGCTGGCCGCCCCCATGTTCTGGTTCGCCACCTCTTTCGTCAGCTTTAGGCCAAGGGCGGATTTCGTCAGCATCTTACCGGCGATCTCCTGCGCCCTGGCCATCAGCTTATCGGGGGGAACCACATGATTGACAAGCCCTATTTCCCGCGCCGTCTCGGCGTCGATCGCATCACCCGTGTAAAGGTACTCCAGGGCACGGCCGATGGTGACCTGCCTGGGGAAGTGGTAACTGCTTCCCATATCCGCGCCGGACAGTCCGATATTGACATAGGACGCTACGAATTTCGCCGTCGGATCGGCGACCCTGAGATCGGCGGCGACGGCAATACTGAACCCTCCACCGGCGGCATAGCCTCGTACGGCGGCGATAATCGGCTGAGGCGCCCTTCTCATCAGGAGAATGACGTCGGACATCTCATGCTGAAACTCGTATATCTCGTCAACGCTCCACTTGTAGAAAGGGTGAGACGGGTCGTCCATCTCGTCGACGTCCTGACCCGCACAGAAGGAAGTACCGGCGCCGGTCAGGATTATTACCCTGCATTCCTTATCGGCCTGCATCGCACTCCAGAAGTCATGAAACTCAGACCTCATCTGTTTCGAGAACGCATTGAGTTTATCCGGAGCATTGAGCGTCAGGATGCCCAGTCCCTTTTTCAGTTCAAACTTCAGGAATTTGTATGCGGCTTTCATGGATACTCCCTTTATATTCCTCTGGCCTCAAGCGCCTCTATCAACTTGAATTTCTGAACTTTGCCGAGTGCCGTCACAGGGAACTCATCCATTATGATCACTACGTTGGGTACCTTGTAATTCGCGAGACGGCCCTTACAATAGGCGATAATGTCCTTGTCCACAATAGTACTTCCGGGGGAGGGAATCACGCAGGCCACGATCTTCTCGCCCATAACCTTGTCGGGCAAACCAACTACCGCGACTGCCTGCACGCCGTCGATCAGTCCGATCTGCTCTTCAAGTTCGGCTGGATATACGTTGAACCCTCCCCTGATGATCATCTCTTTTTTGCGACCTACTATCGCCAGCATCCCATTATCCAGATACTTGCCCAGATCGCCGGAGCAGAAGTACCCGTTTTGATCGAATGCCGCCTTCGTCACTTCCGGCTGCTGGTAATAACCGGAAAAGAGGTTCGGCCCCTTGATGCTGACCTCTCCGACTTCTCCGACAGGAAGCTTTTCGTGTTTGTCATCGGTAATAATGATATCCACACCATCGAGCGGACGGCCCACCGTCCCGACCTTCAGGGATTCGTCATCTTCCACGTCGTTCATCGAGCAGGCTCCATTCTCACTCATGCCGTACACGGAAACAAGCTTGCAGTTCATCTTGCTTCTCACGTTCACCATGAGCTCTTCGGGGATGATCGCCCCACCCGTATATCCTGCCCGGCTGCTCGAGAAATCGGTCTTTGCAAAGTC
>DNYO01000289.1 GCA_003506795.1 Deltaproteobacteria bacterium | reverse complement strand
ATGCAGATACCGTTGCTGCAGATGAGGCGCTTACCGCCAAGCCAAAAAGTACTGAGAGGCCCAAATGAGAAAAAGGTGGATCCCTTTAGTCTTGCTCGGTTTCCTCCTTTCCTGTGCGCATTCACAAGAGGTGCGGGATGGAAAGACCCAGTCGAAACCTCCGGACATACCCAGCCCGATTTCGTTCCAGGCTGACACGGCACAAAAAGTCACCGCAAGGCAGGCGGAAGACCTTTATTCCTTTTCGCTCCGCGAGGCGGACGTCAAGGACATCCTTCGGGCCATCGCCAAGCAGACCGATTACAACGTTGTTGTCGAGCCCGATGTGAAAGGCTTTACCACCGTAGACCTTAAACAGGTCACCCTGGCAAAGGCCCTCGAATATATTCTTGAACCTCTCAACTATACCTTTAAGTTAGAGGACAGAACGGTCTACGTCTCAAAACCTAAACTTGAAACAAAGCTCTTTACAATAAATTACCTTGCTTTAAAGAAGACCGCGATAAGCAAGGTTACGTGGAAAGAAGGAGGTTCGACAAGCACTTCCTCCGGAAGCGGCTCGTCTGCAAGTACCACCAGTTCGGAGGACAAGACGCTGGAAATAAAAAACGAAACGGAATCCGATCTCTGGAAGAGTCTGGAAGACAACCTGAAGCCCATTCTTTCGCCGGAGGGAAAGTTCTCGATCAACCGCCAGGCATTTACCATAATGGTGACCGATTATCCGAAGAACCTCAAGCGGGCGTCAATGTTCCTCGAGAGTCTTGAAGGGCCGATGCACAGACAGATAATGATCGAAGCCAAAATCGTCGAGGTCATATTGAATGCCGGTTCCAGGGTGGGTATCAATTGGGAACTGATAAATTCAAGAATTGGAAGTTTTGCCAATATCAGCGCCCAACAGATAATTCCGGTGCCTTCGGACTTTTCCATCACGAACCCGACTCTCCGTTTCTGGGTCACCTCCCCTACATCCGGTGAATTCACGGGCTATCTCGATGCACTCCAGCAGGAATATAAAACACAGGTTCTATCGAGCCCCAAGATATCGACGCTCAACAATCAAAGGGCTGTCATCAAGGCGACGCAGCAGGAGGTATATTTCGACGAATCGCTGGCGTACGGCGCCACGACGACGCCCGTCGCCACCTACACCCCCAGGTTCCTGAACGTTGGTGTAGTTCTAGATGTAACTCCCCAGATCGATGAGAGTAACAACATAATTCTGAGCATACATCCCGTTTACTCAACAATTTCAGGATACGTTACCTCGCCCAACCCCAACTCTCGGGGCAGGGTGCCGATAGTTACGACGCGTGAGGCCGATACGGTCGTCCGGGTAAAGGATGGTGAAACGGTCATCATCGCAGGCCTGATACAGGAAAGAAAGTTCAAGGATCGCACGGGCGTACTGGGCTTGAGCTCGGTTCCATTACTCGGTCCGCTTTTCAGAGTGGACACGGAGGAAACCCGGAACACGGAACTTGTTGTATTCATGACTCCGCGGATAGTTCACGCGAAATAAGGGTATATGAATGAGTATAATCCATGATGCCTTGAAAAAGGCACAGGAACAAAGAAAAAAGGACGCGGCCGGCATTCCTTACAGCAACCAGCCGGAGGTCAAAAAAAAACCGCGATTCGCGCTGATAGCGGTTGTGGCATTGCTGGCGGCGGCCGTGGTTGTTTATCTTTACGTCCCTGCCTTTCATCGCCAGAAGGCCTCTTCCGTAAGTCAGGCAAAACCCTCCCTACCCGCGCAGACAGTTGCGGCTAACGTCAAGCCCGTTCAGGAACTCGACAGGAAAGAATCCAAAACTGACGAGGGACTGACGGCCCCAACGAAGACCGATACAAAGGAAAATCGGTCCCCGGCCGGGAAAACGGCCGCACGAAAGGCTGAAAAGGCCGCTTTGCCTGTCCCCGGGGCCGTTCAGGCGGCCTCAAGGTCCTGGCAAACGGGGGATGTGCTGAGGGTGGCCGCGCCTGTATCCGCAAAGGGTTCAAAAGCCCGGGGCGAATATCGGCGTTCTGTTGAAGAACCCGCGGAAGAACCGATTCGGCGAACCCCGGCGAGAAAGACTGAAGACGAACGGATAGACGCCCAATACAACGAAGCGCTTAACGCCGTTAAATCGGGCCGGAACCGTGAAGCGCAACGGATGTTTCTCGCCATTGTCGCCCGGAAACCGGACCATGTCGAATCGCTTAACAACCTTGGGGTGATATCAGCTTCACTGGGCAATAAAAAGGAGGCTCTGGCCTATTTCAAAAAAATCCTCGAATACCGGGCGGATTATCCGAAGGCTTATAACAATATCGGCCTCATTATGATGTCCGAGGGCGATAAAGTACTCGCGGAGGAGTACTTCCGTAAGGCTATATCACTCGATCCGCAGGGTTTGGAGCCTTACATCAATTTGTCGGCGCTCCTGAGAACCCAGGGCAGGTTTCAGGACGCGGCAAATGTCCTTGAGGAACCAATAAAAAGAAATGTCAGGGACCAACTCCTTCTTCTTTCGTATGCCATCATCAAAGACAACATGGGCCAAACTGCGGAGGCAATCACGTATTACCGGCAATATCTTGCCCTCGCAAGGCCGTCGGATGTAAGAAACGGAGTGATCGAAAGACTCAAGTATCTTGAAGACCGGGGAAAGAAATAATGGCTCGGATGCGCAAAAGGCTTGGTGAACTGCTTCTCGACGCGAAGAAGCTGACGGAAAAGGATTTACTGCGCGCTCTCACGGAACAGAAAAAGTACGGCGACAAACTGGGCAAGGTGATCGTCAAGCTCGGGATGCTTTCCGAAAAAGAGATAATCGATACTGTCAGCAAACAGCTCAACATTCCCATTATCGATCTGAAAGCCCTTGAGATCCCTGACGACGTCGTCTCGCTTATTACCGCCGATATTGCCAAGAATTCCATGCTTATTCCCGTCATGCGAAGATATAACGTTCTCAAGCTGGCCATGGTGGATCCCCTCGACATCGATGCCATGGACAACGTGGCGAGAATGGTCAA
>DNYO01000149.1 GCA_003506795.1 Deltaproteobacteria bacterium | reverse complement strand
GGAAGGTACCCGTATAGTACAGAAAGGCACCGGTGAGTGCTGTAACGATCAGAAGCACGACAGCCGCCTGAAAGGGTGTAACCCCGATTGTCACTTCCTTGAGGAGCTTCTCGTAGGGGATATTGATAAAATCCGGTTCCAGGGAAAGGGATGCGTCGCCGAAGATCCCGTCGTACTGCCTGCCCGCCATGGCCATGAAATTGCCGGGGCTGCTGTCCACGCCGGGCATGTACCGCGCCTCTATGGTCATATTGCCGGCCTTGATCTCCATGAAGACATACTTGCCGTCACCACGGTCAAGGAATCCCGCCAAAACGCTCTTCTTGTTCTTCACCATGTAATAGGCCATAAGGTACGCGAAGGATACCCGCCGGGATGATATCCACCGGTCGCCTGCCCTATGGCACAGCCTCTCCCGCGGCTTGAGCTTTCGGATGGATATGTGCTCGGCAAAGGGGATGATCCGTGCGCCCCTTCCGAGCCTGATCATCCCGGGATCGATCATTTTTTGTGCAAGGACATCGAAGACGAGATTATCGTCAAATTTAACATAGAGTTTCACCTCATATCTCCTTGTCCCCTTTCTCTTCAACAAAGTTGATGAGAACGGTGAGTTCCGATGTCCTGTCTCTTGAACTGTTGTATCCGAAAAGATAGGAAAGGACCGGCAGGTTGCTCAATAGGGGTATCCCCACCCGCTTTTTATCGGTGCTCTTGATCTTGAAACCGGATATAGCGACCATCTCGCCGACGGACATTTTGATCGGAATCGAGACGTAATTGCGCTCCACCTGCGGAAGTTCGATCTTCTCAATAACCTGAAAGCCAAGGAGATTGGAGAGGTCGACGCTGGTATTCACAAGGTACCCCTTTTCCAGTTTCAAGGGGTTGACGGTCATCTTGATGCCTACCTCCATGCTGGACATCTGCGGCGTCGTTATCGTCTGGTCGTTGATGACCTGGATTATGCTGCCCGTCGTGTACCAGACAGTCTGTGACATCTCAAATGGGAGGACGGCGCCCGAGACCGCCCTCGACTCCCACGAATGGACTACATGAACATCGCCGTAGGTTCCCAGCATCTTGATGAATCCTGCAAAATCCTCATCGATCACCAGCAATGTGGCCACATTGCTGTCGCCCATCGTCTGCGTAAAGTTGGCGCTAAATTCAACGGATGGGGCTTTCGCCCTGAGAAGTGCATACCAGTTGAGCCCGGTCTCGTATTCATCTTTGTAGTCTATCCGGACAAGAGTGATCTTCATCGTGATGGTCTTGCGTTTCTTAATGTCTGTCTCGAGCATTTCCCTGACCATTTTGACCCGCGAGGGTATGTCCCGCACATAGACAAAGCCGGTTGTCATGGGGGTAACCACCCCCTTCGTCGAAAGCATTTTCTTTATGCTCTCCATGATCTTTGACATCTCGCGGTCTTCTGCCTTTTCCCCCGTCGATGAAGATCCCGATGAACCCGCAGAAGTCCCCGAAGTGGAATATCCGCCGATTGTGGGCGTCTGGGAGATCCGTGTGAGTGAACGGTTGTTCGATGAAGCAACGTCACTCAGGGATTCCTTCTGCGTAACGTACACATCATGAACATTCAGGATGGCTTCCTCATAAGGCGTTACGACATACGCCCCTTCGATGACCCTCCTGAAGGCGTAGTCAAGACCGGAAACGATCGTCTCGATGGCCTCCTCGAAAGACTCTCCTTCGTAATAAGCGCTCACCTTCACCTTTGAGGCGTCAATCTCACGGTCGATGGTGATACTGGCCCCCGCTTGCCTTCCCAGAGACAGAAGGGCGTCGTTCAAGGGTACACCATTGAAATTGAGACTGACCGCCTTTGTGCCCGTGTTTTTCACGACTGCCTCTGACAGCAGGGCTCTTTTGAACGCGCCGTCCGCCGTTTCGGCACCGTTGACATCAGCAAGCGCTCCGGCACCCCAAATCAGGACAAGAACCGCCATTAAAAAACGCAGCCTGATAGTATTCTTCCCCGTCACTGAATCCCTCCTGCATCCGGTGTATATCTTTTTATCCTGCACACAAACCCGTCGGGCGTCAGGAATGTGCCCTCGCCGCCTGAAAACGCAAGGGATACTTTTCTTGCGGCTTTTTGCGGTATGTAGAGAACGCTGAAACCATCCCGTTCATTCGTGATGGTATAGAACGTTTTGCCGGCACCGAATGTCCCTCCCGAAATCGGGACGACATGTATCAACGGAACCTCTCCCGCGAAAAGCGCCCTGACTCCGGACCAGACGATCTGCCTCGCTTTGTGGACCACACCTTCCTCGCCGGTATTATAGACGGACACAATGAACCTGGTGCCGGGCGTCTCGAGCATTTTGAGAGTGAGGCCTTCAGGCAGGGGCGCCTCGGGTAATTCAAGAATGCCGGCAAGCCTTGTCTGCCATTTCTTGTCTTCCGTTAATGGTGTTCTGTCTTTCCCTGCTCCATCAGACGTAACGCCTTCCGGAGCGCAACGGGTATCCTGACTCTTGACGCCCTTCGGTTTTTCGAGAAAAGCATCTTCCAGTTCCGAAGACACCCCTTGCATCGGCAGTGCCTGACCATATCCCAAACATGTGCAAAGGAGTATACCTGCCGCAAGCAGGGCCCCGGGAATATGCCTCACGGCTTCCCCCCTTCCCGGGTTATCGTGACAAGGGCAAACGTGGAGCTCCACGAAAGACGCAGTACGTAATGCCGTTCATCTTTGTATTTCCCTTC
>DNYO01000182.1 GCA_003506795.1 Deltaproteobacteria bacterium | reverse complement strand
CGATTGAAATCAAAGTTGTCACGCCTCTGGATGGCTGCCCTGAAAAATTCATCGGCGTTGACGATCCCGTCGTTGTTCTTGTCCATGAACTTAAACTCTTTTGCCGCCTCGGGGTGACCTTTCGCGGCAAATTCCTTTGCGTCGATCACGCCGTCCTTGTTGGTGTCATATTCCTTGAATTTCGATTGAACCGCAGTTTTGTATTCTTCCTCGGTGATTGTTCCATCCTTGTTGACGTCGGTTTTGTCAAAGGCGTTCGAATCCGCATAGACGTTCCACGTCAAAAACATTACCGCAAGGAACGAGAATATCAATAGTATGGCCTTCTTCATCCAGTCCTCCCTGACTAAAATGAAAATAACCCGTCATGGCACAAAAATGCAAAGGAAAAAAGAACTACAGGTAATGGGTGATGGGTTATAGGTAATGGGTTAAGGGGTGGGCCGTCGTGACAAACTCGACGGTATTGTCGTAGTGGATCCATTGCATCGACACATTTTGCGTGGATCGGGCAGACAATGCTCCCCATCATAACGAGAAACTACCGTAATATCTGTTGGTTAAAGGTGCCACCCTGAAGTGGCATGGCGCTTGCTTTAATAAATGCAAAATAAATTGGGAGGATACGATGAAGAAAATTGTTCTGATGATGTTACTGGGAGTAGCGAGCTTCATGTTTTTGGTTCCGTCGATCGGCTATTCGAATCCTTCCTGGAAGCGCGGTCCACAGAGAGCGGAATATGTCGTGGTTCGCGATCACGGTCCCCGTTATTATCGGCCCGCCCCGGTCCGCTATCACCAGGAGAGAGTCCACTATGTGGAGCGCCACGAGGAAGATAGAAGTGGTCAGGTAGCGGTGGCAGCCATCGGCGGCATCGTCATCGGCACGCTTCTGGGAACGGTTATCACACAAGGAAGATAGAGTTAAAGATCGGGGACCAGGGTCTCTATTCCTTGGTTCCCGATCTTTTTTCCTTCATTTCTCTCGATGAATATCTCACAATATTATGGTATTATTACACGCAAAAAACTTGGAGAAAGAGGGCGGCGTGGAAAGCAAAGTCATTGATGAGATACGATCGATCGTCGGAAAAGAAAACGTGATGGATTCGATGGAGGAGCGGCAGTGTTATTCGTACGATGCGAGGACCGATGGGATCGTTCCGGACCTCATCGTATTCCCTTCTTCCGCGGCGGAAGTTTCGGGCATACTCAAACTGGCCAACCGCCATGGTTTTCCCGTTATCCCGAGGGGGCAGGGCACAGGCTTGACAGGCGGAGCGATACCGGTGGTTGAAGGTGTTGTCCTGGTATTCACCAGAATGGACCGCATACTTGAGCTGGATACGGAAAACCTTATAGCCGTCGTTGAGCCCGGTGTCATTACCTTCAATCTCCAGCAGGAGGCAGCCAAATTCGGCCTTTTCTATCCGCCTGACCCCGCTTCATACAAATATTCAAGCATTGGCGGCAATGTCGCGGAATGCGCCGGGGGGCCTAATTCACTCAAGTACGGAGTGACACGGGATTATGTGATAGGTCTTGAAGTGGTATTGCCGACCGGTGCGATCCTCAATACCGGGGTCCGGACGATGAAGGGGGTTGTCGGATATGACCTTACGCGGCTCTTCGTCGGAAGTGAAGGCACCCTGGGCGTTGTGACGAAGATTACGGTGAAACTTGTTCCTCTTCCCGAGGCAAAGGCCACTATCCTTGCCCTCTTCACCGAGGTGGAAGAGGCGGCCCGTGCCGTGTCGGCGATCATCGCAGCCAAGATCATTCCGTCCACGATAGAGTTCATGGACAGGGCATCGATACGCTGCAGCGAAAAGGCCTCTCCGATGGGCATACCCGAGGAGATAGGAGGACTGCTTCTTATAGAGGTGGATGGCAACGAAGAGGCGGTGGCACCTCAAGTTGAAAAGGTCAAAAAGATCCTTACCAGTCAGAAGGCCGCACGGTGTGACGTAACCCGCGACCCGGTGGAGGCGGACAAGCTCTGGCAGGCGCGGCGGGTTCTTTCCCAGGCGACCTACAACCTGAACCCCGTGAAGATAGCGGAAGATGTTGTGGTCCCCCGTTCTCATATCCCCACGTTGATACGCGCCCTGGAAGCCCTGGAGAAAAAGTATGGAATCCCCATTTTAAGCTTCGGACATGCCGGCGACGGCAATTTTCATGTGAGCATCATGATAAAAGACACTCCTGAAGACCGCCACAAAGCTGAAGAGGCGGTCAAGGATATCTTTGCCGAAACCGTCCGTCTCGGCGGAACACTGTCGGGAGAGCACGGCATCGGAACATCCAAGGCTCCCTATCTTGACATGGAACTCTCGCCGGAAGTGATTGCGACAATGAAGTCCATAAAGACCCTCTTCGACCCGAACAACATCCTGAACCCGGGGAAGATCTTCAAGTCATAAAGACGAAGACGATGACAACGTAGACTGCTATACCTGGCACGGAATATTTAGAGTTTAAGTTTCGGGTTTCTAGTTTTCGTCTGCTTCGGGGAGGACTTCGGTTATCTGATGATATTCGCTCATGACCTTTCTGGTGAAGGAGGTCGTTTTGGCAGTTTCCTGAGTCGCGGGTTTTTTGACCTTTCCGGGCCC
>DNYO01000186.1 GCA_003506795.1 Deltaproteobacteria bacterium | reverse complement strand
AGGCTTCCTCCAATCCTCTCTTCTATGCCTCCAGCGAACCCCCCTGCGAGGGGGTAAAGCGGGCGTGAGACAATCTTTTGTTTTTCGTTTACCAGCCGTCCCGTGAAACCCGAAACCTGCCCCTTGCTGCTCCAATACAGCAACACGCTCTTGTACTAATCTGGCAATATGCTACAATCCAAAAAGGACATATCCCAAAAAAGGAGGAAATATGAAGATTCCGGAATATATCACGAAGGAAGAGGTTCAGAAGTTCTGCAAGGCGCTGAAGATCAGGGACTGGACCAAACTCGATGACGCGAAGGTCACGCCCAAGGAGGCAAAGGTCATCCTCGCGGCCGTCAATGACACAAAGATGAAGATAGACCCCGCAGAGTTCCGCAAGGGACTCGAGGTGGAACTGGAACACGGAATTACATTCAAGGACGCCAACGTGACGAACAACCATCCCCTCGTCACAGGGAAGATAGTGATCGCCCATCTCAAGGAATTTCTCGATTACTACAAACTCCTCGAAGTGGCCGAACTGGAAGGCGACCTGCACAAGGCGATTGTTGGCGGGGACATGAAGAAGATCAAGAAGGAGTACAAGAAGCTCGCGCTGGCGAAGATAGTCCTGGCAAAAACGGAAGCGGCGCAGATTAAGTAAGGCTGCGAGAGGACAAAGACCCGTTACCGATTATGCCTGTCGGTGTAATATCTGTATGCGCATTCGGGTATGTACTCTTTGTGAACAACTCCGTCTATCACGAAACATGCGACGTAATTTTGCCCATAGAAAACACCTTCCTCGGTGGCCAGGAAAATGGGATCCGGGCGGGCCTTGACATCGTACGCACAATCCATTGAAGCGCACGACGCAACAGATATCAGCACTACGAACACGAGCACCAACCATATTCTCAATGACCTGGTAGACATGGTTCCACCTCCCAATATTTCTATTGTATCAAATCTTCAACCTGGAGGTAACTGCAGGCGCCCCTGTTTCCCGTTGACGCCGCCTGGACTCATGGTGTACAAAGAACAGGTACGTGGAACGAAATACACCCTGTGAGTTTGCATATGAACGCCGCTGAACTTGAAAGAAAACTCCTGTGCATCATCTCCGACATTGCAGAGGGGCGGTATTCAGACGACATCATGGAGCTGACCAGAGATGACGTGCCGGATACCGTCCGTACCATAGCCGAGGCTGTGGCCCTGATGATGGTCAAGGTCGAGGCCCGGGAGTTCCAGCTTCAGCAGCTTGTGGACGAACTCAAGGAACTCAATGAGAAAATCAGGAAAAACACCATAGCCGCAGTCACTGCCATGGCACAAGCCCTGGCGGCACGGGACACCTACACCGAGGGCCACACGTCACGGGTCGCGGAGCTTTCCCACGCCATCGCCCGCGAGCTCGGTTTGGAAGGCGAGGACCTGGAATACATCCGCTTGGGCGGGGCACTTCATGACATCGGGAAGATCGGCTTCCCGGACGCTCTCTTCGCCGACCATGAGGGGAAGCTTCCGTCGAACCTTGTAAAGGAGATAAACCGCCATCCCTCCATCGGAGTGAAGATCCTCAAGCCTCTCGATTTCCTGGGGCCCGCCATCGACTACGTCTCGGCCCATCACGAACGGCTCGATGGAAGAGGCTATCCCCGGGGCCTCAAAGGCGACCAGATCCCTCTCGGGGCCCAGATCGTCTCCGTTGCCGACATCTACGACGCAATCACATCGGAACGCCCCTACCAGGAAAAAAGGACACCCGACACGGCCCTTGCTATTTTATACGGCATCGCGGGTACGCGTATCAGACTCGAGATCGTCGAGGCGTTGGAACGAGTACTGGCGAACAACGATACGCCTTAGGGGCTTATCGTTACCCGATTTGTGGGGGTATCCAGCACGCGACGGATCGCTTCCGCCAGTTCATGCCCGATCAGGGGCTTCATAAGAAACTCCCTGATACCGGCGGCCTCGGCCGTCTTTGGTGAAACGGCGTCGCTGTGTCCCGTGCAGAGAATGATGGGTATATCCTCCCGTATCACGAGAAGCTCACGGGCAAGAGTCAGGCCTGTCAGGTGGGGCATTGTCTGGTCTGTAATCACAAGATCGAATCGGGAGGGATCCAGAGAGAACAATCTCAACGCCTCATCACTGTCCGTCAGTGCGGTTACCGAGTAGCCGAGTCTTTCAAGCATATCCCGACCCAATTCCACCAGAAGCTCCTCATCATCGATAAAGAGGATGCGTTCCCGACCTCCCTGCCGCTCCCTGGTCGGTAAACCTTCCGATACAACGTCCGGCTCTGCCTTCGGAAAGAATACACGGAATGTGGCACCCGTGCCGGGTGTACTCTCGACAGTGATATCGCCGTTTAAGCCTTTCACGATTCCGTAGACCACGGCGAGCCCTATGCCCGTTCCTTCGCCCACCTGTTTTGTAGTAAAGAAGGGTTCGAATATCCTCTTCATCGTTTCCTGGTCCATGCCCGCCCCCGTGTCTTGAACGGTCAGGCGTATGTATGCACCGGGGGACAGCCCTGATCCAGCCGTTGAGCCGGGACTGACATCTACATTATCAACAAGCAAACGCAGGGTCCCGCCATCTTCCCGCATGGCATAGGCGGCATTGGTGCAGAG
>DNYO01000178.1 GCA_003506795.1 Deltaproteobacteria bacterium | reverse complement strand
CGTTCTCTCCCAGTCAACGGACATCAAGTACCCCGAAACGAAACAGGTTCTCAGCATCGTTGAGGACGCGGCGCAGGCGGTCGCTCAAAAAGGAGAGGCGGCCTTTGCGGAGTTCCGGAAGAAAGGCGGCAAATGGCTCCATGACGATACCTACGTATTTGTCATAGATACGAAGGGCAACGTCATCCTCAACCCCACCCGGCCCGAACTGGAGGGGAAAAATCAGATAAACCTCAAGGACGCCGTGGGAAAACCTTTCATCGCATGGTTCATCAAGGAGGTAACGGACTATCCTTTTAAAACCCAGGGATGGTCCCACTATGTCTGGTTCAAACCGGGACAGGAGATCGCTTCGTGGAAGACATCTTTCGTCAAGTACGTCAAGGCACCCTCAGGGAAGGGCTACATCGTGGGCAGCGGACTGTACGAGATGAGACCGGAGAAGATCTTCGTCGTTGACATCGTCGACGAGGCGGCGGAACTGGTAAGGAAAGATGGGCGTAAAGCCTTCCCTGCTCTGCGAGACAAGACGGGCGAGTTCAACTACCTCACGACATACGTCTTCGTCATCGATCAGAAAGGGGTCGACGTCGTCAATCCGGCCTTTCCACAACATGAAGGAAAGAACGTGCTCGCCCTGCAGGACAGCAGGGGAAAGTTCTTCATTAAGGACATGATCACCATGCTGGCCGCAAAAGACAGCGGGTGGATCATCTACTCATGGCCAAAACCACGAACCACCAAACCTTCCGATAAGGAAACCTACGTGAAGAAAGTGAAGTACGGGGCTGACGTTTTTTACGTGGGCTCGGGCATATACCTCGAATAATCCCGGTATGCAGCCCTAAGGGCACTTTCGCGTAAACGTTTTTCCTTTCGGTGTCTATCGGTGCGCCCGAGCATCGGCCGTTTATCAAGAAAGACAATCCGCCCGGACTGGCTGTCCACCGCTTAAGGGAATGCAAGTGCAGCGGGTATACACCCTACGCGACAGTGGGAAAACAAACCAAAAGGGGGTAGTACAATGAATCCAGTTCAACCTGATCCTATGTTTCCGTGGTACATCTGGTGGTCAATGATCATCGGCCTCTTTCTCATGACCTTTATCGGGACGTACATAGTCACCAGGAGGTGGGACAAATGAATGTACAATTTCTGCCCATTCCTGAAATCAGCACCACAATGGCGGCCAGTTCGTCCATAGGCATCGCGGTCCTGCTCGGCATCTCCATTCTGCTGGGACTGCTCGGAAAAAAACAATGGAAATCCTTCGACGAGTACCTCGTCGGTAAACGCGATATGGGGCCCGTGGTCACCGGTTGCGCCCTCTCGGCATCATACCTTTCAGGCTGGGCCTTTTGCGGCAGCACGGGCATCGTATATTCTGTCGGATTTTCCGGCATGTGGTTTGCCGGCATGTGGAGTCTCATCGGCGTCATCCCCTGCCTCTGGGTTGCCTCCGCCAAAACCAGGGAATTCGCGGTGAAGCTTGGCGCCGCGACGGTACCGGAACTCATGGGGCGCCGTTATGAATCCAAAGGCCTCCAGACCCTGGTCAGCATCAGTATGCTTTTTTTCCTTTTCATCTATTCGGTCGGACAGCTAAAGGCCGCGGGCGGCGTCTGGTATGCCGTCACCGGTTTTCCTCCCGCGCTGTGTCTCTTCCTCGGCGTCTTCATCGCCTGGATCTACATGGTCCTTGGCGGCTACGTCGGCACTAACTGGTCCATGGCCTTCCAGGGCGGCTTTCTCGGCATAATCGGCATGGCGGTCGGCATCATCGCCCTCGTGAAATCCGGCGGTTTCACGGAGATATCGACGCAAATCCTCGCGCAGGATCCCAGGCTGCTGCAACTGGTACGCCCCGACCTTCCATCAACGGGACCGACGGAATTCTTCTCGAGCTGGGTCGGGCTTCTCTCGATTCCCCTCATCTTCTTCACCATGGCCATCGGATTTCCCCATAACCTGGGGAGGTTTCTCGGGATGAAAAAGATGAACAAGAAGGAATTCTGGATCCTGGTCCTCATTGTCTGGGCCATCACAGGCATACCGGTAATGCTCGCAGCTTCGACGAACGGCCTTATCGCCAGGATGCTTTTCGGGCCTGAGCTCTTCAAGATAGAACCCTGGAAGGCCGACCTTGCCGCGCCTCTGCTCACGTATGCCATCGGCGGTGTTCCGCTCCAGACCCTTTATGTCATGGGCCTCTTCGCGGCGACCCTTTCAACGCTTGCAGGCATGGTCATGATCATGAGCGCCAACGTGACCCGGGATATCATCACCCTGTGGCGGCCTACCGTGAAAGACAAGACACTCATCAGGCTGTCCTATTTCCTCATCGCCCTTTTTCTCTTCCTGCCCTTTTACTGGACGTGGAAAAGACCGCCCGAGCTCCTTTCCGTGTTCATGGGCCTTGCCGCCATGGGCCTCGGCGCAATATTCTTCTTCGTGACGGCGATGTCGTATTACTGGAAGGGTGCGACTAAATGGGGCGCCATCGCCACGGTTAT
>DNYO01000099.1 GCA_003506795.1 Deltaproteobacteria bacterium | reverse complement strand
GTTCAGGATCTGACCGTTGGAGTAATGGCCGGAGATGACGCCTTCAGCGCTTACCGTCACGTTCTGGAGAACACCGGGAGGATACCCGTCCTGTGTCTGGAAGTTCGTCGTGGATGCGATGGGGTACTGGGTCGTGGTGCCACCGCCTGATCCCGAACCGAAGACCATATCGATCGCCTGGCCCGGATTGGCCCCCTGGGAGAAATCGAAGGAAACGCTTGTAGCACTCCCTCCGGCTGTCAATGCACCATTATTGTTGAAAGTGAGTGTTCCCCAACCTGCAAGGTCGTTGGCGCCGGTTGACGAATCGGCCGCGTCGAGGTGGGCCATCCATTCCCAGACGCTGGTCTGCGGTACGGTCGTCTCGTAGGACTTGCGGAAGTAAACCGTCACGACATGGGGCTGACCCAGGGAGTCATACGCAGTAACCGACGATGAATAATTGGATGTCGTCGTCGGGTTCCGGGTTGCGCTCACATAGTCGGTAGAAAATCCCTGAAAGCTTATTGTCCTTGACGCACCGTCTACAAGGGCGGCATCGGTCGTTATATCGAGCCCCGAACCTCCCAGGTTGGTGTATGTCGTCCCAGCATCGACGAGGGCCGTGTACGTTGAGGAAGTCCCCGTGAGCGCACCCGTGGGATCCGTGTGCGCCACCGTTACGGTCAACGTCCCCTGAACGGCGGGGGCTACAGGAGCGGCATAGGATATCGTGTAGTTACCCGCCCGGGGGTATTTGGCCTCGCTGATTGCCACGCTCGTAACGCTGCTGTTGGCCATGCCGCTCAAGCTTCCCAGGTTCCCCGCTACGGTTGTATTGGACTGGAGGTTGACATTCATTCCTATAAATTCAGTTGCCCTCGGTTCGCTCGGGGCCTGGGATATGATGATGTCCGTGTCAACGCCGAAGGGCGCATTTGTCGTCCGGTCTATCTGCCTGCCCTGAAGAATGTCTCCGGCGGGGTTCGTCATGTAGCCGTCGCTGTCGAACCGGAATTGACCGGCTCTCGTATAGTAATTCGTCTCGGCCTCGGCTGAACGCACGATGAAAAAACCCTTGCCGCCGATGGCGAGATCGGTGGATTCGCTCGTACTTTCGAAACTGCCCTGGCCGAAGGACGTATCGACGGAACTCAGCGCGGTACCCCTGCCGACCTGGCTCGTGCCGGAGGTTCCGTTGATCGACTGGTACAGGACATCTTCGAAGGTCGCCCTGCTCCCCTTAAAACCGACTGTATTGACGTTCGCGATATTGTTGCCCACAACGTTGATAGATGAGCTGTTCGCTATAAGACCGCTGATGCCTGAAAAGAACGAGCTTAACATGGTTATGTGCCTCCTTTTTAGTTCTTGATTGTTGTAACCGAGCTGGCGGTGTATTCATCGCCGTTGCCCGCAACAAGGACGACGCTGCTGTCGGTGCTCTTGACGCCCTTGACGATCCGGTAAGCTGCCACGGTGCTATCGACAGCCGCGCCGCTCAGATATGCCTGCGCCGTCACCTGCACGTCATCGGTCCCCTCGTTGATGTACGTGAGGGATTCGCCCTTGTTCCGCGTCACTTCCTGAACGCTCTCATCCTTGAGATTCTTGATTGAAAAAACCACTTTGTCATAATCCGCCGAAGGCGTCACCGTGAATTCGTCACCCTCGGAGAGAGTGTTTCCGTCGACGGAGATCTTCTTTCCGATCATGTCGAGAAGATTGCCCGTCTCGATAGTCGTCTCCAGGTTCGCCATGGAATCGTAGATGTTCTGAAGCCTTTCGACCTGGGTCAATTGCGCGAGCTGACTCATGAATTCGTTCGTCTCCATGGGATCGAGGGGATCCTGATACTTGAGCTGAGTAACGAGCATATTCATGAAGGCGTCGGTGTCGAGGAGCTGGGTCGTTGTGGTCGATCCCGTCGTCGAACTTGATCCCGTTGTATCCACCGTGTTTGTCACACCTGTGATTGACATGTTCCCTCCTTATGCCAGCGCCTCGAAGAAGGCCCCGAAGTCCTGTTTCTCTCCGGTGTCATCCCCGCCGTCTCTGCGCTGCTGCCTCTGCTGCCGCTGCCCCTGGGCGTCCTGGTCGATATCGACATGGATCGTCGTAAGGATGTTCTTGCTTTCAAGACTTTTGATTAGTTCCTCTTTCTGCGACTGGAGAAAATTCATCGTGTTCTCGTTCGCTGTTCTGACTTCCACGGTGACCCTCGACCCTTCGTCCCTCAGGCCGACAAGGACCGTCTCGTTATCGCCGATCTTGAGCTTTACCGTCATATCCATATTCATACTCTTGCCGGCAAACTGCTCGGTAAGTTTTTCTATCTTGTCCACCATCATCGCGCCGAAATCGTTCTTGACGACGCCCTTCGTCTCTGAGGAGGCATGCTGGACCCCGTGACGGGATGTATCATTATGCTGGACGATCAGGTTCTCACCGGTGTCGCTGTCTTCCCCGACCTCGGTCTCTTTCGTTTCCTTGACCCGTATGACTATCTTTTCGGGTTCCACGCCATCCTTCGGCCCCAAATCCCGGCGGGTGGACAGGATGGTAAAGTCCTCCTTTCTCACCGGCTCATCTTGCGCAACCGGTACCGCGGCCTGCGTTTCAACGTTCCTTTTCATCGCTGTATCACCGGTCAAAGCCTTCCTTGCCGCCTTCACGACCTCCACGACAAAGACCGGGGCCGCCTGGTCCTCAGGAATAACGGTCTGAGGCGTTGCCCCGGAAGTGCCCCCCTTCGCAGTCTGAGTCTTCGCATCGGGCGGCTGAGGTGTCCTGGCCTCTTCAACCGGCGCATCCTCCCGCATAACGGGGAGTTCCCGGCTATCACCGCTATTCGCGTTCATCCGTTCCAGTTGAAGAAGAACCGATGCAAGCCACCCCTGCCCCGCGAAGTGCTTCGTGCCGTCGACCGTGTCGTTCCCGGTCTTCTCTTCTGAGGCTCGGCCCGATGCCGTTTGTGCATCTTCGGAACTGGCGAGTTCCACCTCGTCGCCGCCGGAAAGGACCTCGAGAACGCCGCGGAGAAAATCAGTGATCGCAGTGAGGTCAGCATCCTTGACATCCGCCGGGCTGTCTGTCACGGCAGGTTGTTCCATCGCTGAAATAAGGGAAGAGACAAGAATCGAGATATCCCGGGTATCCAGGCTCGCGGCAACAGGGCAAAACGCGTTATCCTCCCCCTTATCGGCTGCCGCCCCGCCGTCATCCGTCACAACGCCCGCGGGCATTAGACACGACGACATATCTTCCGTCCCGCCCATCTTCCGCGACAGGATATCGAAGAAAGCGCCCTGTCCATCCTTCGACACTGCAACCTGCCCCTGGGGAAAGAACTGTTTCCCCAGACCGATCAAGTTTGCAAGCAGGCAATTCAAAAGTTGATTTTCCATGCCCTTCCCATAAACAAATTCCATGCCATGAGATCAATCTCCATTATTTCAGCTGGTTACAAAACAGACCACTGGGGACAAACCCTCTTTCCCAGGGAAATAATTTCCACGAAGAGGAAATTATTTCCTACAGGCAGTCAGCGGCGCGGCGGTCGGCAGGTTCAAAGATTGGGGGGGGAAAGGAAAGTGAAAGGGCGAAGGGCAAAAAGGCGAATTATAGGTCCTATAGGTCTTATACGACATATAGGACCTATAATTTTTTCAAAGCACTCTCCCGTACGGCGCAACCGTGCAGGTTCTTATTCCCCGCCCGCAGGGGGGGATGGGAGATTACAGTCTTTTGCCTTCTATCCTTAGGGCCAGTTCGTCGAGGAGTTTTTGCTCGCGGCGGTTTTCGGTTTTTTTGAAGGCTTTTATGATCTTATCCTG
>DNYO01000294.1 GCA_003506795.1 Deltaproteobacteria bacterium | reverse complement strand
ACCTCCTCGGGCAGCGCCGGCATCTCGTAATGCGCCTCCAGGCTCACCATCTCCACGGCATCCGCTCCGAGGCGCATGGCGCTGCGCGCCACATCGACGGCAACGTTGCCGCCGCCGATTACGACCACCTTACCGCTCACCTTGAGAGGGCTGTCCTTGTTTCCCGCCTGACGCAGAAAATCCAGGCCGTAACCGATGCCGGACTTATTCTCGCCCTCAACGCCCAGCGACCGGCTGCTCTGGGCACCAACGCTGAGAAAAACGGCCTCATTCTCCCGGCGCAGTTGGTCCATGGAAATGTCGATGCCGATCCGGGTGTTATAAATGAATGTGATGCCCTTGCGGCGAATGAGTTCAACTTCGTAGTCCAGTACGTCTTTCGGCAAACGGTAGGCGGGAATGCCCCATCGCAGCATGCCGCCGGCCGCTGATGAAGCCTCGTACACGGTCACCGCATACCCCCGGTCCGCCAGGTCGGCGGCAGCGGTAAGACCGGCAGGTCCGGCGCCGACGACGGCAATCTTCCTGGCACCCGCTGGCGGATTAACCTCGTCGGGAAGGGCCAGCTCACCGGACCTGACCATGTTCATTTCCTGATCGGAGGCAAAGCGCTTCAACAACCTGATGGAAACGGCTGAATCGATATCATTGCGCGTACATTCGGCCTCGCAGGGATGGGTACAGACCCGTCCGCAGATCGCTGAGAGCGGGTTGCGCTCCCGAATAAGGTTGACGGCTTTCAGGTATTCTTTCTTCCTGATCAACTGAACATAGCCCTGAACGTTGACGTTGGCCGGGCACGCCACTTTGCAGGGTGAGTGACCTGTTTTGAGTATACCGAACTTATTGGGCGTCGCCTGGGCGTAGAGCTTGGCTATGGCTTTTCTCGTGCCCATGTCACGGTCGAATTCATTGGGCACGTTTACCGGGCAGACGTCCGTACACTGACCGCAGGCGGTACATTTGGCTTCATCAACATACCGGGGAGAGACCTTGACTGTGGCCTTGAAATTACCGGGCTCTCCTTCCAGACCGACGAGTTCGGAAAGGGTGTGTATCTCAATGTTTATATTGCGGGCACATTCCACCAGTTTTGGCGATACAATACAGGTGGCGCAATCACCGGTCGGGAAAGTTTTGTCAAGGTGGGCCATCATGCCGCCGATGGCCGCATCACGTTCCACAAGGTAGACTTTGAATCCAGAATCGGCGAGGTCGAGGGCCGCTTGAATGCCGGCGATACCGCCACCCTGAACCAGAACGGCGCCTGTTAGTTTCTTTTGGCTTTTATCCATATCGTAACCTTAAGTTGTCTCCAATTACCCCTTAACGTTTTGACGAACCGCTTTCCTTGCCGCCTTTAATACGGCTGCCGGGCTCACCATAAGCTTGTCAAATCCGAGTTTCTCAGGCGGAATACCAAGGGCAAGACCGAGTAGCTGTGTAAGATAGATAACCGGCATGTTATATTTCCTGCCAAGGAGCTTTTCCATATCGGCCTGTCTCACATCAAGGCTGATCTGGCACATGGGGCAGGCGACGACAATACACTGGGCGCCCGCGGCCTGTGCCATCTCGATGACGGCGGCCGACCGGCGGACGGTAATCTGCGTCCGCGTAAGGTTTTGCATACCGCCGCAGCAATCCACCTTTCCCGACCATTCCACGTTCTCCGCACCCGTCACATCGATCAGGCGCTCCAGGATCGTAGGGTTCTCGGGATCGTCAAAGCCGGTGGCTTCCGGTGGACGGACCAGGTAACAGCCGTAATAGGCGGCCGCCTTGAGACCCGTCAGGGGGTTAACGATCTTCTTGCGCAAGGCAGCCGTTCCAAGGTCTTTCAGGAGTATCTCGACGAAGTGCCGCACCGGAACAGACCCGTCATAAGGCTCTCCCAGACTGTCGGCAACCGCTTGCCTTATCTGGCTGGAATTGACGATCTCGTAGTTGGCGACCTTCGAGCGGTTATAGCAGGCGGCGCAATTGACCACCATGTCCATTCCCATCTGCCTGGCCTTGAGGAGGTTGGCCGAGGCGAGCGACGCCGCCAGTTCCCGGTCAGTCTGGTGGGCCGAGCTGGCACCGCAGCATGTCCAGCCCTTGATCTCATTGAGTTCAATACCAAGCGCCTTCGACACCGCCAGACATGATTCATGCATGTCGCGAGCGGTGGAATGAGCGGAACACCCGGGATAATATGCGTATTTCATCGTCCCGCTCCTTTGTTTTTCGCTGCCTTTTCGAAGATCCGTTTCACTTTGCCTTTATCGGCGCCTGATGGCGGCAGGATTGCTATCTTGCCTTTTTTCAACATGGCGGGGAATTTGTCCATGTCCTGTCCCAGGTTCCCGGCCCCGAGCTTATACATCGCAATGGCCTTGAGGTCGTAAGCGCGGCCGTGAGACCTGACCGTGTTCAGGAACGAACGGTTGAATAAAGGCGCGTCACCTTCAGGTTTGGCGACCCCTTTTTCCACGGCGATGGCCTTCAGGGCATCGACCACAGCGGCAAAATTTATCCGGTTCGGACACCTGGCGTAGCATGTTTCACAGGACAGGCACGTCCAGATCAGGCCGGTTTGCAACAGTTCGTCGCCGGCGCCCAGCTGCAGTCTCCGTATTATCTCCGACGGCGGCGACTCGATATCGCCGGCCACGGGACAGCCGATGGAACACTTCCTGCACTGGTAGCAGACGCCGAGGTTGACATCCGCCTTTTCCTGGACATCCTTCAGAAGGCTTCCGGGGGTATTCTGTTTTGTAATTCTTGTCGTCATTTTCGACACTCTCTCATATAAATTACCATTCGTCAGACTCCATCTCAGCGGTAGCCGAC
>DNYO01000075.1 GCA_003506795.1 Deltaproteobacteria bacterium | reverse complement strand
GTGAGGCAAAGCTCTCCGTTGCAGGCAACGAATTCACGCTCGCCGTCGTCAGCGGTCTTGGCAACGCGCGGCGCGTCCTCGACAGGATCCGGTCCGGCGAGGCGCACTATGATCTCGTCGAGGTCATGGCATGCCCCGGCGGTTGCGTCGGCGGGGCGGGCCAGCCAGTTTTCAGCGATCCCGTAGTAAGACGGCAGCGGACAAAAGGCCTCTATGAAAACGATCGCATGCTTGAACTCCACAAGTCCCAGGACAACCCGTATATCACCGAGCTGTATGATACCGTCCTCGGCGACGTGGGAAGCCACAAGGCCCATGAGCTGCTCCATACCAGCTACCGCACGCGCAAGCGCATCCTCGACGAGGATGTGAGCATAAGTTCCGGCGACGAAAAGAGCCTCGATATCAGTGTCTGCTTCGGTACCAGCTGTTTCCTCAAGGGTTCTCAGAAGCTCCTTCATGATATACTTGGACATATACGTTCTAAAGGTCTTAATGCGAGGGTGAACGTGAATGCGTCATTCTGCTTTGAAAAATGTGATAAAGGGCCGACAATAAAAGTAGGAAGCAGAACCATTGAAGGCTGCACGATAGAAAAGGCCATCGAGGCCATGAAACGCGAGGGGGTGGCCCTCGCTGAAGAGGTAAGGCAGAATGTTTGAAAGGTCAAAACCGCAGATCGTTTTTACGCTGACCGCCCGATGCCGGGACTGCTACCGGTGCCTCAGGGCCTGCCCCGTCAAGGCGATCCGCATGCAAAACGGCCAGGCGTACGTCGATGAAAAGCGCTGTATAGCCTGCGGCACCTGCATCCGCGAGTGCCCCCAGCAGGCGAAAACATTCCGCAATGATATCGACGTGGCGCGGCGACTCATCGACGAGGGGCATTTCGTCGCAGCCAGTATCGCCCCGTCCTTTGCCGCCGTTTTCAACAAATGGCAGCGCTCGCGCCTTCCATCCGCCCTGCGTGCCCTTGGCATCCGGTACGTTGGGCAGACATCCCACGGGGCTTACCAGATCTCGCTCCAATCCAGGAAAATCGCGGAAGAAGAAGCCGCCAGGCCCCACATCGCCACAGCGTGTCCGGCCCTGATCAACTACATCGAAAAATATCAGCCCCAACTCGTGGATTACCTCCTGCCCCTCGTATCTCCGATGGCTGCACACGCCAGGCTCCTCAAGGAGAAGATGGGCGCCGACATCAAGGTAATCTTCATCGGCCCCTGTGTGGCGAAAAAATCAGAGTTGAACCGGCCCGAGGTTTCCGGCGTCGTCGATTGCGTACTTACATTCAAAGAGCTCAATGCATGGCTCATACAAAAAGGTATCGACCTATCCATGTGCGAAGAGAGCAATTTCGACGAGAAACCCATCCATGAGGCACAGCTCTATCCCCTGCCGGGCGGTCTCATCAAGACGGCCGGCCTTAATGACGACGGCCTTAACTTAAAGCTGCTGCGCGTCGACAGCATACAGGGTGTCCGCGAACTTCTCGACGGTATCGGGGAAGGGTCGGAACACGCCATCATCGAACCGCTTTTCTGCAGCCAGGGATGTATCAACGGCCCCGGCGTGGACCCGGGCAAAAACCTCTTCGACCGCAGACGGGACATCATCGAATACAACGAGGAAACAATTTCGGCCTCGGTTACCCCCGAGCCGGAAGACTCAGCGTTGTTCAAGGCGGCATTCAACAAGACGGACACCGTGGGTTCTCCCACCAGCGTCACCGAAGAGGAGATACAGAAGATCCTCGCCCATACGGGTAAACAGGATCCGGAGCAACAGCTCAACTGCGGTGCCTGCGGTTACGACAGCTGCCGGGAGAAGGCCATCGCGGTGGCCCTCGGCATGGCGGAGCCGGAAATGTGCATCCCTTACATGAGACGCCTTGCCGAGCGCCGTACCGACCAGATCTTTACCACCACGCCGAATGGCATAATTATGCTCGATGCGGAACTCAACATCCTCGGTATGAACCCCGCATTCAAGAAATTTTTTGCCTGCAGCGACGTCATCCTGGGAAGACACATATCATACCTCATGGATCCGGCACCTTTTGAAAAACTCATAACGGGAGTCACCCAGAACCTGGATATCACCGTTCTCCACCGGCCTTACAACCTCCTGTGCAGGGAATTGCTCTACATGCTTCAGGAGGAAAAACAGATCGTCGGCATCTTCATCAATATCACAAGTCAGCAGGAACACGAGAAGAAGCTCAAGGAGATCCGTTCACAGACCGTCGAACAGGCGAACGAACTCCTCGAACACCAGATCAAAATGGCACAGAATATTGCCCAGTTCCTGGGCGAGAGCACCGCACGGGGCGAAGAACTGGTAAGGAAACTGATGAGCCTGAGCGAGGGCGATGAAAACACCTCCCGATGAACCGAGAAAATACGTCGAGATCGACAGCGCACAGGCAGCCAAGAAACCCGGCGGGATCTGCGGCGACTTCATTATAACGGAACGCACGGCCGAGGCGACGACCACCATCGTGGCCGACGGCATCGGTACCGGCATCAAGGCCCGGGTAGCGGCCGTCATGTGCGCCTCGCGGTTGATGGAACTCATCCGTGTCGGATTCACCCTGCGTGAGGCATGCCACAAGATCGTTGATACCATGCACGCCGCGCGCACGACGGACATTCCCTTCTCAGCGTTCTCGGTGTGCCGCGTACTTGTCAGCGGCCACGCAACGGTCATGTCCTACGAGATCCCCTCGCCCATACTGATCAACAACCGGCTTGCCGCTTATCTGCCGAAACAGCGGATCTTTCCCATGGGTCTGGAGATGATCGGAGAAGTCAACTGTGTGCTCGAATACGGCGACGGCATCGTCATGGTCAGCGACGGTGTGAGCCAGGCAGGCCTTGGCCAGCAATACCGCATGGGCTGGGGTGTCCAGGGGGTATGTGATTTCATAAACGGGCTCATGGTCCAGGGAACCCAGATGAAGGACATACCGAAAAAGATCGTAAGCAACGTGCGGGACATATCAGGGGCAACCTACGGTGATGATACGACCTGCAGCGTGCTGCTCTGCCGAGAAGCTCATGTTCTCAACGTACTGACGGGGCCTCCCGCCAGGAAATCGAGCGACGCGAAGGCGGTCAGGGAATTTATGGAAATGAAGGGAACGAGAATCGTCTGCGGATCGTCTACCGCCGAGCTCGTGGCGCGCAATCTCGACGTCCCTATCGAGATGAAAAACGTATCAAACGCCTATCATAAACCACCGTCTTATGATATAAAAGGTATAGACTATGCAACGGAGGGTGCGATTACCCTGAACCAGGTCTACAACATCCTGGGAGAGGCACCCGAGAAACTCGAACCCGATTCCTCAGTTTCGGACCTTTACAGGTTCTTCCACGCGTCCGACACGATCAACTTCCTCGTTGGAACAGCGGCAAATCCGGGACACGAACATATAGTCTTCAGACAGATGGGGGTATATCCGAGGGACGTTATCGTCAGGCTCCTCGCGGAAAAGCTGAAATCCATGGGGAAACTGGTGAATATCATATATTTGTAAATGGGGTTGTAAAAGGCGGCCCAGGGCCGCTCTCCCCATATAAACCAAGGAGGTATCATGACAGCTGGAGCACCAATTGATTTCTTTAACGCAGCCGATTATTTCGTGGATCGTAATATCCGCCAGGGGCGGGGCCACAAAATAGCCGTTTACACGGAATATCGGAACTACACTTACAACGACATGCAGAAGATGGCAACCAAGACCGCCAACGCCTTCCGCGAGGTCGGCATAACCGTAGACGACCGCATTATGATGATCATGCTCGACGTACCGCAGTTCTATGCCGTTTTCTGGGGCGCCATAATGATCGGTGCCGTTCCCATCCCCGTCAACACCATGCTGACCCCCGATGACTACGAATATTATCTGAATGATAGCCGGGCAAAGGCTCTCGTCGTCTCCGAGCAGCTCCTTCCTACCCTGGCAAAGATCACGGGCGATCTGCTCTACCTTCGTGACCTCGTCGTTATATCCGAGGTGCAGGGCGCCCACATACCCTTCAAGCAGAAATATCGCCACGCGCCCAACACGGTGAAAACAGAATTCACCACGAAGGATGACGTGGGCTTCTGGCTCTATAGCTCGGGTTCCACCGGTTCGCCCAAGGGAGCCATCCATTCCCAGTACGATATGGTGGTCACGTCCGAATCCTTTGCCAAGGGTATCCTGGGTATCACCGAGGACGACATCGTCTTTTCGGCCGCCAGGCTTTTCTTCTCCTACGGTCTCGGAAACGGCATGTATTTCCCCATGTCCGTCGGGGCGTCAGCCGTTCTTAATGCCCATGCACCTTCGCCGGAGAATGTCTTCAGGCATCTGGAGAAATTCCGTCCCACCATCTTTTTCGGCGTGCCCACGCTCTACGGACAGATGCTGGAATACAAGGCCAAACAGGACAAAGAACACGGCATCAAGAAGCCCAATCCCAACGACCAGCACGAATTGTCATCCGTGAGGGTCTGTGTTTCCGCCGGCGAGGCATTGCCGACAGACATCTTTAAGCGCTGGAAGGATCGCTTCGGCATTGAAATCATCGATGGCATAGGCTCCACGGAAATGCTTCATATCTTCCTCAGCAACCGGCCGGGAGATATCAGGCCAGGTTCCACCGGAAAACCGGTCCCCGGCTATGAACTGAAACTCGTCGACGAGTCGGGACAGGAAGTCCCCCGGGGCGAGATCGGCACTCTGCACGTCAAGGGCAACAGCGCCGCCCAGCAGTACTGGCGAAAACGCGAAAAGACCAAGTCAACCATGCAGGGAGAATGGGTCAATACGGGCGACAAGTACTATGTCGATGAAGAAGGGTACTACTGGTGTGCAGGCCGCGCCGATGACATGCTGAAAGTCGGCGGAATATGGGTTTCCCCCATAGAGGTCGAGAATTGTCTGAGTCAGCATCCGGCCGTCTTCGAGTGCGCTGTCGTAGGCGCCCCGGATGAAAAGGGTCTTACCAAACCCAAGGCTTTTGTGCTGCTGAGGGAGGGGTACACCAAATCGGATGAACTCAAAGAAGAATTGAAGAAATGGGTTCTTGACAGGCAGGCCAAGTTCAAGTACCCCCGTTGGATCGAATTCGTCGATGAACTCCCCAAGAGCGCAACCGGCAAGATCCAGCGATTCAGACTGAGGTAGAATAGCGTTTCAGAGTTCCGGTGTTTCACGGTGAAAACAAAACCCTTCCTTGCCGACAAGGCGGGAAGGGTTTTCTCACAATGATTTTCATCTTGAATAAGGAACATGAGCGGGTTATACATATAAAAACAAAACGGATTGCAGTACCCTGATATGATCGATGCCCTGGCAGCCATCACTGAACGAACGAAACAACGGGTTGACGCGGCAAAGAAACCTGTAACATCCCGGGAAGGTTAATGCGCGGGCTTATGAAACGACTCATCCCCTTCCCCCATACTACAAGCGAGAGGACTGACATATGGCCGGATTGTTCTTTAATGTGCTGATCATCTGCGTATTTCTCGTATCATTGAGCCCCGCGGCGAGTGCCGCACCTCAGAAAACCAACCTTTCGAAACAGCAATCCTGTACCGGTTGCCACGGCGAATTCTCGTCGGTACTGCCCGCGAAGCATCCTCGTGTTACCGCCAAGGATATCAGCGCCTGCACGTCGTGCCACGCTCCCGACCCGCAGAACAAGGCGGCAGCAAAACCCTATTCATCGAAGCTTCACCTGTCTCACATGCAGCCGGATGCAAAGCTCGATTGTCTGGCCTGCCACACCTGGAAGCCCGGCAAGACCTTCGGTCTGAAAGGAGCTAAAAAACCTCTTGGAACTCTCACAACGGAAGGCATGGATCAAATAAGACAGATCTTCGCTTCCTGGGCATCGTCAAAATATCTCGACGCGCACCACGGTAAAAAGAACGTCACATGCTCCGCGTGCCACGAACGGAAACTGCCCGAATCGGGGGATACCGTCGCAAGCGACCGGTGCCTTGCCTGCCATGGCGACATCGAGAAACTCGCAAAGAAAACAGAGCCAAAAGACTTTCCCGACAGGAACCCCCAT
>DNYO01000222.1 GCA_003506795.1 Deltaproteobacteria bacterium | reverse complement strand
ACCAGACCGTTCTGAAGCATATAACAAATGTTGAGCAGGACGTGCTGAGAAAGGTCTCCAACAGGGATTACAACCAGGGTAGACGGTTTGTTAAACACCCAGGTGTTATGCGCCTCCGTGTACGGTACCTCGGACGGAAGGCCAAGCCGGGAACTCTGCAGCTTGCGCACCCGTTTTCTGACATTGTCGACGAATGCTTCCGGACTTAATGAGCCGTCATCGGTGCGGTCATTAAAAGCCGGGGCATCGCGCATTTCTAATATGTACACACCTTCATCATCAGTAAAGAAGGTCTGGCTAGTGTGAAATCCAGCCGATGAGGGGAATACGCGCCCTCCGGCGGATCCGGCGTAATTGGAAAGATGCGGGGCATAACGGGCGGCCCGGTAAATCATGTGATGCCAGGACGTATTGCCGCCGCAGGCGGATACCAACAGCATTTTCTCAAGATCGGTTAACGGCAGCGCCTTCTGCTCCGACGTATGTGCGAACACTCCATCCGGGATATCCGCTCCCATAAAGAATCTCCGGGACCGACGGCCCAAAAGGGCTTCCATGAGAGGGAAAGACAGCATGTCCTGAAAACCATGAGGGGTTGATAGTTTTGTCATGTATCCCTCCTGACCAGACGTTGCGCCTGCAAATCCGCAGGCCGGCATGCGTGGTAAAGCAGCAGGATCGATCGAACGAGACAGACGGGTCGAGCTACAAACAGCTTCGGTCTATTTCCCTTTGTTGAGGCGCACGGAAACGGGGACCGATTTCGTGAGTGTATTGAACACCGGCGAATATTTTTGGGCTGTCCGGACCATCTCTTCTTTCTGCTCATCCGAAACATCCGCGTCGATCTCAAAGTAGACCCGGATATTCTGATACCCTACCGGCACGTCCTCTGATATCCCGAGAAAGCCGCGGAGATCCAGATCGCCTTCATATTTCGATCGTATTCCCCGTATTTTGATTCCCCTGGCGGAGGCGTGGGCAACGAGGCTCGTGGTGAGACATCCGGACAAGGCAACAAGAAGATACTCGACCGGGTTTCTTCCCGCATTATTTCCCAGGAGAACAGGGGGTTCATCCATGTCGTAATCCATGGGAGGCCGGGAGTCATCCTCTTTCAGGGCGCCATAAAAGTCTTTGATGGTTCCCCGACAATGAGTTCCGTCGATCCACCTGTTGGTCGCACGAAATTTGAACTCCGCAATGGCGGGGTTGCCTTTGATGGCTTCAATCGTATTGAATAATTGGGAGACATTCACACCGTTTACGATTTTGTTATCTGCCATTTGACTACCTCCTTTGCATGTAGTGTAAAGTGAATATCAGCCCCGCATTTCCTATTGTCAAGATAATGGTGATCGGACAGACCCATGGGACGGGACGCGGGTCGGCAGCGGGCTGACATCGGGGCTCGACATTTTCCTCATACGGACAACGCTTGACATAGTCGTTACCATTCGTGTAAAGTATTTCATAAATAGCTAATATGACTGTACTCACAATAGCAAATATATTTACTCCATTAGGCTGAGAAGCATGTCGGGAGCCCGTGCGGCTTCCCACTACCGTGTTCGCAGTTTCTCCGCCTTAAAGCACATATTGTTCCTCTACGACCCGGCGCGGAATTCTGCGGCCGGGTTTTTTTGTCTCTTGGTGAAGGTTTGGTGTCTGCAATGACTGACAGGCTTTACGAGAATGCGAAAGCAGAGGATTCGGGGATCAAGAAGTTCCTTCTTGGAATTTTTCTCTCGCGCTGGCCTTACCTGGTTGTTCGGGTTGCTCTGGCGCTCATCTTTATTTACGCCGGATCGATGAAGCTGATGGACCCGAAGGCCTTTGCCAGGATCATTTCCCATTATGACCTGGTGCCTGAATTTCTCCTGCCTGTTGTTGCCATCGGGCTTCCCCTTGCCGAGGTGCTGGCCGGGGCCGCCCTTATTTTTGATATGCGACCGGGGCTCCATGGCGTCTCGGGTATGATCGTGCTCTTCGTGATTGTGCTCGGGTACGGAGCTCTGACTGATATGAATATCGACTGCGGATGTTTCGGCCCGGAGGAGCTTGAGGGCCGCAAAAGTCTTGCGCATGCCTTTTATCGTGATCTGGTGTTCCTGGGCGCTGTCGCGTTCCTTTACTGGTCGCGGCTGACCCGTAATCGTCGCCTTTCGCATGAATCTACCAAAAATCTACCCAAATAATAAAAGGAGGAATTGAGATGGTGTTGAGAAGAAGAATGGTTATGGCATCAGTTTTTGTACTGGCAGCATGTTTCATCTGGTCAGGGGCCGCTCTCGCCGCCTGGGGGGACAAGGAACTGGAGACGGAGAAAATAGCAGTGACCTTCCTGAAAGAAGTCCAGCGGGGCAATTACAAGATCGTGTCAACGGCGGAGTTGAAGGGCTGGGTGGACCAGAAGAAGGATATGCTGATTGTCGACACGATGCCCTTTGAGGATAGCTTCAAGAAACAGCATATTCCCGCAGCCGTCAATTTCGTCCTGCCTATCCCCGAGATGACCCAGATAGACGACAAGACCAGGGCCGGTCTGGAGAAACTGCTCGGGCCGAACAAGGACCGGCTGATCGTATTCTACTGCGGTTTCACTAAATGTACCCGCAGCCACAACGGTGCAATGTGGGCTGTCAAGATGGGATACAAGAATGTCTATCGGCATCCCGGCGGGATCAAGGCGTGGGCCGAAGCGGATCATCCCGTAGAGAAAGTAAAATAAGAAAAAACGAGGCCTGTATTTATGAAGCTCCGTATCGTACCCGCCGCGCGGGTGGGGTGCGGAGCTTCCCTTCCTGACTCATACCGGGTCATCCTTTCCCCGCTTTGCATTATAACGTCTATAAATGAACGGGAGCATCGAAACGAGAATAACGAGGACAAGACCGATGACGAACGTCAGGGAGACCTTGCCGCGGATCAGGTCGAGCAGGGAACTTGAGAACACGATAAAGGCAATGCACGCGGGAAGCATGAAGAAAAAAGTGGCGACCACATACTGCCTGAAACCTATTTTGGTGAGGCCGAAGGCGTAGTTGAGAAGATTGAAGGGAAAG
>DNYO01000039.1 GCA_003506795.1 Deltaproteobacteria bacterium | reverse complement strand
AAGAAAGGCCTGGCCGATGATGTACTGCAATGTCTCATGCACTACTCCTGGCCGGGCAATGTCCGGCAGCTCGAGTCGGTGCTGGAGCGTTCCTACATCATGTGTGAGACGGGTTCGATCACCATGGAGCACGTCCCTCAGGAAGTCGGGCAATACGCACGGCCCGAAACCCCCGCCGACAAGATCACCTCGAGACTGGACGAGCTTATAGACGCAAGGCTTACGGCCGCCGAATACCGCCTCTATCTGTACCTCACCAGGCTTGACCCCCTTGACGGCACATCGGATCATCTCTTGGAACCAAAAGAGATCGCGGAGCACCTGGGGATCAACAGGGACACCTTTTTCGTAGGTGTATCCAAGCTCAGGGAACTCGGTCTGTACGACTACAGGGCCCGAATGAACGGATTGAAACACTCGGCGCAGATCAAACCGGCAAGAAAGGCATAGTCGGATATTTCCGATTAGGCGGTCGTCAATGAGTCGGATATTTCCGATTATTGGAAGGTTGCCCGAAGACCGTTTTTGAGCATCCCTTTTATTATCAATCCATTACAACCATGGCATGGCAAATGCACTACAAACCTCATGCAATTCAATGTAACCAATAAAAGGGAGGGAGGTGAAAAGAAAATGAAGAAAGGATTAATGATCGTTCTCGCGATTCTCATCAGCGTAGCGTTTGTTACGACCGTGCTGGCACAGGACAAGAAAGCCCCGGCCCCGGCCGCAGCAACCGACAAACCCGCGGCAGCAACAGACAAGCCCGTGAAAGAGAAGGCAGTCGACAAAGCCAAGAAAGCCGGCGTTAAGAAGTTCGCAGGCGAATTCGTCAGCATGGACGAGGCAGCGAAGACAATCGTCGTAAAAGGCGAAAGTGAAATGACCTTCGACGTTTCAAAGGTTAAGAAGATGGCAAAGTTCGCGGCTGGCGACAAAGTTAACGTAGTCTACACCGAGGCAGACGGCAAGAACGTTGCCAAGGCAGTGGCGAAAGCCGGCGCAGTGAAGGAAAAAGCCAAAGAGAAGAAAGAGAAGAAAGAAGAGAAACCGGCAGCGGAGAAACCCGCAACGGAGAAACCCGCAGCAGCACCGGTCAAGAAGTAAATCTGCATTTGCAGACAAAAAAAGGGAGGCCTCAAAACCTCCTTTTTTTTGTGCCCATCTTCGGGAAAGACGGAAAGACTATTTCGCGCGGCCTGATCCCGGAACCCGCCAGGATCAGGCCGCATTTGCAGCCCGCCTGCGGCGGGAGAAAAGACAAAATTAAAACATAGGTCCTATAAGTCGTATAAGACCTATAATTTTCCCAAGAACCAGCACGCACATTACGTGATCCCGGTTGGTTGGATATGCCTAACCGGGGCGCAAGACAGTCTTTAAAAACTCATCGGATCCGCCTCTATCTCGACCCCGGCGATGTCGTAAAATCTCTTGAAGGCCTTGCCCAGGAGATGTTCGTCGCCCTTGAGTATCACCTTCCAGATATGGAAGGGGGGTTTCTTCAGGGGCAGGGTGCCGAACAGGGCCGCCTCGAGGCCCTCTTCAGAGATGACATTCCTGATCTTCTTCAGAGCGGCGTCTGCTCTGGCTGCGGTTTTCGCGCGTGCCTGAACGAGAAAGACCCTGACAAATGGGGGAAACTCCGCTTCTTTGCGTTTTTGCAGTTCCTCTACGCAAAAGTCGGAGATGGCGAGATACCGGGCGGGATCGGCGGGTTCCCGTTTAGTGGAATGAATGAGGATCTCATCGGGAGTCAGAGCGTCGATAAGGTTGACAATGACCTGGTGCGTCTTTTCCTCGGACCTGTATCCTCCCATTTTTCTCAGTTCTTCCCAACCGGCAAGGATGAGCTTGTTGACATGGAACCCGTAGAGCTTGGAGAGGGACTGCGTTCCGACGAGAGTGACACCGTCTCGGGAATTGAGTTTCCGAACTGCCGAAATCTCCTTTTTCAATGAATCGCCGGTAATGCGTATGATTGAGTAACCGGCCTGTGTTCTGCGGAGGTGTTCCTCGATAAAAAGAGCGCCGATACGGGAAAAGCCGATCAGGTTACTGCCGCAATGGGGGCAGGCGCTTCCCAGGGGAAAGCGGGCCGCGCACCCCGGACAGTACAGGCTGTCGCCCGGTTTGTCGTAACCGAGGGGTTCGCCGCAGGTCGGGCAGGATAACGCCTCCTTGCAGACATGGCATTTCAGATAGGCTCCGTAATCCTTTCGCGGTGTGTAAACGGCGAGGCGCAGTCCGCCTGAGGCCGCCTCGGCGGCTTCAAGACTCAGGTGCTCCAGTATCTCTCCGGCTGACCGGGACCCCGGGCTTTTTGTGATCTTTTGAGTGTAGCCTCCCGAGCGAAGCCATTCGTTGCAGGTGACCGTGAAGCCCCTTTCGTCGGCAAGGTGGATAGCATCGATCGACGAGGCGGCCGAGCCCAGCACAAGAGAGATATTACGGCGTTCGGCCCTTTCCACTGCAACCCTTACGGAGTTGAACTTGAAACCTTCTTCATTCTTGTACTCGTCATCGTCGCTTTTCTCCACGATGATCAGCGACAGGTCGGTGAGCGGAAGAAAGACACAGTTCTTGTTCCCGAGGATGATGTATCCGCCTTCAGAGCGGGTTTTGAAATATGTTTCCATCCTTTGCTTTACCGGTGCGCCGGAAGCAAACCAGAGGACCCGGGGGCCGTGGATCTCCTTCAACCTCTTTGTGAACCATGCTCCGGCCGCATAGTAGTCGGGCAAGAGAAGAAGAATATTCCCGCCGCCGGTAAGATGGCGCGATATAAGCACGTTGTAGTACTCCAGCCTCTTTTCGATGGAATCGATATAGAGGACCTTCTCGCCTTCATTCCCGGCAAAGGGTCGAGACCCCGCTGATACCGGAGCGAAGGCTTGGCCCGTGAGCGTTTCACACAGGTTCAGGACCTTTTCATTGTAAAGCTGCAGAATCTTCGTCCTGCCGAATTTGCGGATTGCTTTTCTGAGAGAGACGCCGTTCATATCCGCGAGGCTCCCGGACTCGACAGTGAGAAAACGTTCCAGGTCCCTGACGGGCGGCAGGGCATATTTGAATACCAGCCCCGGCGGTGTAACATAAAAAGAGGAAGACCATTCAACGAGTGCGGTGAGATCTTCACCGATGAGGGGAAAGAAATCCAATACACCCGTAATCGATTTCAGCCCCGCACCGTCGCCCTGACGGACCGAGACGACGACGCCGGAGGCCTCCCTGTAACGAAAAGGGACGAGAACCCGCGACAACCTGAAGACGTAAGGGGCCAGCTCTTCCGGTACTGTGTATGAAAAGGATTTACCGACCGGGATTGGAAGGGCTACA
>DNYO01000025.1 GCA_003506795.1 Deltaproteobacteria bacterium | reverse complement strand
CCGCCGATGATATCGGAAAGTCCCCGGCCGGTACCCGGGATCGTTCGGCAACGGAAGGTACGGCACAGAAAAAGGCAATACCCCGGCAGGAAGCAGCACCGGTACAATCGGGATCGGCATATGCCGATAAAACAGCGGGGCCATCTCCTGCTTCCATATACGAAAGCGCACCGCCGCCTCAGGAGTCGCTTCCAGGAAAGACCGTTGTCCCCGGAAGGCGTGCTGATGATGCCCCGCCCCTTTCAAAGAAAGCTCCGTCTGAATCACTGGATAAGGCACGAGAGTTCAAGACCAGGGGAATGGCCGTGAGGGATGGAACGGGCAAGGCAGGAGAACCGGGCGCCATGCCGCCGCTTCGCTCCGGCGCACAAGGGGATGCGCAAAGCCGGATCACCGTGTTGTCCGCAAACCCCCCGGAAACTGCGCGGGAGGTGAGGGTAATACTGCGCTCCCTCGGCGGCTCCGGGGTTGACGAAAAGAAAAGCGGTCAGGCCTCGATAGTCTCAGGATGGATCGATACCAGCGTCCTGTCCGAACTCAAAAAACGGCTCAAGGAAATCGCTGTCATAGATGAAGGCGACACCGTCCTGGCGACCGATGCAAAGTCAGCCCTGGTCCAGATCGTAATCAGGAAAACCGCAGACGGTGATGAGAGCAAACCTGCGCAAAAGTGACGGATGACCGGCCAGCCGGCTGGATGTCACCTGCAACAGGGACCACAATCGCCGGAAGACGTCTCGGGGATGACACATTCGCCGTTGCGGCACGCGCCGGCGCAGATGACATCACCGGAAATAAACCAGGTGCATCTGGTCCCCTCGGGCAGGGGTCCTTTTTCGTTGAGACAGGCGCAGTTCTTTGCGGGAAGCTCAAGGCAGTTTCTGCAATATCCGTTGAAACCCGTCCGGCACGTGTTGTCTGCCGCGCATCGAAACTCTCCCGGCTTGCATGGCTCGGAGCATGGCGCGAGAAACTCAAGAACAGGTACGAAATTCCATTTCCATGGATGCGTGTCGATCATTTTGCCGCGCAGACGAAAGGTCGTTCCCGACAATTTAGCTGCTACACAATGATCCACCCCGAGGAGATTCTCTGTCTGTGTGCACGTTATACCTTTGAAGCCTTTCGGAATTACCATCACCGGTGCATGGCGACAGTCATCGCGCTTGAGGCATGACGCCGGCACGGGTATGTCCTTCGCGCTGAGCGACAGAGATCCCGGCACATCAATGTCGGCGGAAACGCCTGAATTCCGTGCGCTGTAAGGTCCTGAATAATCCCACTTCAAGCCGCCTATTTCGCCGATGAGACCCTTGAGGCTGTCAGCTTTCATTGCCGGCCCACAGGGACGAGCCGCGTTTTTTTCCTCCGCGGAACCATCCCCGGAATATAAACAAAGTATCGAAAAAAGAATACAGGCCTGCATGAGAAAAAATCGCTTCATGAATATCCTCCAGATGATTTTGTCATCACCATCATAACGAAAAATGAGGCGGGGATAAACATCATAATTGAGTCGTTCAGAAATGTATAATTCTGTTGACAACATTCGTAATGGACAGGTATGTTATTGTCGAGTCGGGGGCGGCTCGAAGTATTAATATAAGGATAAAATAATCATGGTTTGTTACGAGGGACAAGCTCCAAGCGCGAGTTCCCTTTTCACGGCCATACGCTGAAACGCATTGAATATGTCCGATAGGTTAATTCTCAGCGATGAGTCCCTCTATTCGGGAATCGAGTTCAGGCACGCACCGGTCGAACCCGGCGTTACCCCTCTTTCCATTGTGGAAACGGTGAGGTCCGGAATACCTTCGAACAGAAGTAAATATGACAGGAACGAAAGAGTCGATGAACTCTATCGCACGTGGTCGCAGTCGTGGGCAAAGGCATCCGAAAGCAGATATGAAAAGGTCGTGCTCCTCTTCTATGAACTTTATAGACCGAAAATCGCGGCCATTGCAAAAAAGTACAAGGCCCTGAGCCCCATTTTTGACGAGGATGATCTTCAACAGACAGGACTGCTCGGGGTCTTTCAGGCGCTCGTAAAGTATGATCACGCAGAACATATAGATATGAAATTCTCCACCTATCTCGAGTGGTCCATACGCAATGTCTTTCAGCGCACCATTGGGTGCACCGATAAATTTGTCGAAATCTACGATGAGAGCAACGCCTTTCTGGGCGTGTTGAATTACCAGCAATTTCTGGTGAAAAAGAAGTCCATCATAACTGACGGTCATACCTACGTGATCAGATCGAGGCAATGCTATCTTTCCGATGTATTCCGCCTGTCCGATGGGATCCTCGATAAGAGCCCTTATTCTTCAGCAGATCTCCGCACCACGGAAGACACGGTATGGCCCGATGAGATCGACGATCGTATGTGTGGAGTCCGATCCGGTGGATAACGGGAGAAAAAAACACAGCCCGGATTGCAGTCCCGGCATCCCCTGTGCATCACGAAATGACAGCACGGCGACAACGCGGGAACTCGAAAGTATAAGAGAAAGAGCCCTCGAAGTGCTCGCGCATTATAAAAAAAACAAGACTGTCATCAGGAGGGAAGTCAGGAAAGAATACGCAAGCGCAATTCGCCATCTCGAGAAGGAACGGGCGCAAAGAGAAAGTATCATCAAAGACAAAATGCTGATGATCGACGAACTCGAGGCCCGGATAGAATCACTGGATAACGAGGTATTCGGCCTTCGGTCAAGAAGCAAATTGTGGGAACACGAATGCGCCAGAATATCCGACGTATACCACAGAACCGTCCTGTACTATTCGAATCCCGGGCTTGTGGAAGTGCAGCTCCAGGTCATTTCCGAATATACCGATGCACTTATCAGGTTTGTTCGGGCGCATAAATGGGACAAGGATACCGTCATCATGGCACAAAGATACTGCGATTCTCTTTACACAAAATTGCGCGACCTCGTCCGGGACATCACCATGAATCCCCTGGAGGATACGTCTCTTGCCTCCGCACGAAAACATACCGATGCGGCACCCTTAGATGGTGAAACAAAAAAATAGACAGAAAGGGTTCTTGGCCCTTACTTCTTCGCGACCTTCATTGGTTTTGAACAACAAATAAGATCGCACACATCAACACAATTGCACGCAGTGTCCACGGAAACAACAAGACCGCAGACTCCGCATGAATACCTGGTCCCCTTCTTGGTGACGGCTTTTGCCGCTGCCGGCTTCGCCTTCGCGGGAGCAGCTTTCGCCGGAGCTTTCGTAGCAGCGGTTTTTTTCACAGGTTTTGCCGTCGCCGGTTTTGCTTTTGCGGGAGCCGCCTTTTTCGCAACCGGCTTCGTTTTTACGGCTGCAGTTTTTGTCGCCATGTGGACCCCCTTTTTTATTTTTTCACGGGTGCCTTTTTTGCCGGGGCTTTCTTCGCCTCAGGTTTCCTTTTTGTCGTTGTCGAAGCCGCCGGTTTTGCTTTTGCGGCGGTTGCCTTTTTTGCCGGGGCTTTCTTCACTGCCGGTTTTGCC
>DNYO01000227.1 GCA_003506795.1 Deltaproteobacteria bacterium | reverse complement strand
CCCTCATCACAGGTGAGCGGAAAAAGCACGCCCCGGACGTCCCGCCGCCCACGAAAGAGGTAATAGTAGATAACGCCGGAGGATAAAGGAGCCCGGTGAAATGGTTTTACTTCTCGATCAGAAGTAAGGCTTTTTGGAGCGATTCGCCCAGGCGGTCCGGATCGACGGGTTTGAGGAGACAATCCAGCGCCTGCGACCCCAACGCACGGGTGACGTAATGGTCATAGGCCGTCACGAAGACAATATTCGGTCTACATTCCAGCCGCTCAAGTAGATCGAACCCGGATCCTCCAGGCATCTGGATATCCAGAAAAACAAGGTCAACGGGTAGTTCTCTCAGGATTTTCTCTGCCTCCGTTATGTTCCGGGCCTCTCCGACAACCCGGACATACTGGTGTTCTTCGAGAAGACCTTTCAGGTTTGCTCTGGCAAGACGTTCATCGTCCACGATGAGGACCCTGATCTCTTTTTGCTGATCGTTTTTCATAGTCCGGTCTTAATTTTAATATACGATCGCGCCGGTAACAACCGATTTGTGTTCCCCGGAACAGCTGGAAGGCTGGATCGAAACAGGTGTGGAATGCCCCGAATGCCCGGGCAGGACAATCACGCTTGAATTGGTCTTCGCCGGTTGACTGGATCCAGAGGTACCCCAACCATGACTCGAACCTGCCCGTTATCTTCTTCCGTCCGGAACCGGTAGTGATCCGCATAGATCAGGCCCAGGCGCTTCCGGAGGTTTTCGATACCCACCCCTTTATTGACCCCCTCCCTGTTGTCCATAGATACCCAGCGCCCTGTGTTGGTGACTTCGACGACGAGGAGGCCGTCAATAACGCGGCCTTCGATGGTTATTTTGAGTGGTAGGTCTGATGTTTTTGTCCCATATTTGACGGCATTTTCCACGATAGGTTGGAGAATGAGTTCAGGTACCTGAACGTCCATGGTCTGCTCAGGCAGTTCGATGCTGACGAGCAGATCGTCCTCGAAGCGGACCTTCTCAATGTTCAGATAACTCTCTATGGTTCCCAACTCCTGCCGCAAAGGCACGAAGCCGGACTCGCTTGACGAAATGGTTGAACGCAGATAACGGGAAAGCTGCTGTATGAGCCGGTCGGTCTGTCGCGAACTTATTTTGGCAAGGGCGCTCAGAGAATTCAAGACGTTGAACAAAAAGTGGGGATTGATCTGATACCGGAGAGCCTCCAGTCTTGCCTGGACAGACCTGAGCTCTGCCTCCTCCGCCCGGCGGCGCTCTTTTTCGATCTGTCTCTTTTCTGTGATGTCGTCGAGGATGCCCTGAATACGGAGTATCGTCCCCTTGCCATCTTTGTCCGCCCTGGCGTAAACGGATCCGATCCTTTGAATTCCATCGCGCCGACGGAAGGCGATCTCAAAATCCTTGACTGTGCCCCGTGTGTAGAGCAACTGCAGCAGCAGTCCCCGTCTGACCGGGGAGTAATGGCGGGATACGTTCCTGCCGACCACTTCCATCGGAGAGCTGTAGCCGACGAGCGACGCAAAGGCCGGGTTCGCATTCAATATGACGCCCTCGGGATCGGTGACGAATATTCCTTCCACTGCGTTCTCGAATATCCCGCGGTACAGACGCTCCGCTTGTTCCAGCGCAGTGCGGCTTTCCTGAAGGCTCCGTGCCATGGTGTTGAGCCCCCGGGCAAGCCCCGAAATCTCGTCGGTGCCGTCTGCCTCCAACCTCTTGTTGAGAAATCCGGCCTCAATGTCGCGGACGAAACTCATGCATCGTTCCAATCTTCTGAGGAGCGGGTTAGCCATTACAAAAACGGCGAGGGTTATTGCGAGGAGCATGACGACCAGCGTAATCAGCGTAATCTTGCCCATGGTCTCAATAGGTGCGAGAACATCGTGGAGAGGCCTTTCGATTACAAAAAGAAATTCGGGGTCAGAGGTCCTCAAAAAGGCGGCCAGACGGGGACGTGATTTTGAGGAGTATATGACCACACCGCTGCGCTTTGCCGAGAATTCCGGTAGGTCAGGGATGTCCGGCCGTATGTAAGGTTTGGATCTTATGATGTCAGGAATCACCCAACCCTCGGGTAGGGTCATGTCCACCCCGGGATCATAAAAATAGGCTTTGCCTCCGTGGATGGTTTCCTGCGGCGTTAAAAAGTAGTCATTGAGCTGGTCGAGGTCCAGGATGGATCGGATGACGGCTACAACCTTGCCATCTCGCTCGACGGGGACACTGACTGCTATATTAGGGCGCCCGGTGCCGTGACTGAAGATCACTTGGGAGATTGTCGTTTTCCCTGCAGCCGCCGCCCTGAAATCATGGCGCGTGGCGACGACCTGACGCATCGGGGAATATCCGATTCGGTCAGGATAGGAGGATGCAATGCACCAGGCGTCCCGGTCAAGGAGGTTGACGGACTGATAGACACCGTTCTTTTTGACGATGTCCAGGAAATGAAGATTAACCTCCCGAACGAGGGCGCTGTTCCCAGGGGACCGGATAACATTGTGGATAAGGGTAGATTCGGCCAGAAGCTCCATGTCCATTTTGAATCGTTCGAGGCCTATCTGGCTTTGTTTGGCGATCAGGGCAACCGTCTGCTGCATCTGTCTCTTTGCGCTCGACTCGAGCTGCCGTCGTGCAGAGACATACGTGATGACCGAAGACAAAAAGACGCTGATAACGATCATTGTCGCTACAACAATGAGAAGCTTGGTGCGAAAGCTCATACGTTGCCTTCATTCCCCTATTTGCTTCCGTGTCCTTTGTTGATTCCCGAGTGCAGAAGGGTGAATTTAATGTTCATCAATATTATGTCGGGAACCTGCACCCCAGAACGGATATGTAATCGAGAAGACATATGGGGGGACGAATCGACCAAATGGCGGGATAAGGACGATTCCGAGGAGATAAAGGTTGTGGACACTATATTCTCTGCCAGCCGAACGTCGCGCCTCCCGTCACCGCATGGGCGAACTCTTGGACCTCACCTGGGCGTCGTATGCCAGGTAGAAGCCCCAGGCGTGCGGTTCTCTTTGGACGCGTGTCCGGGACAGAAGGATCGCGAAGGGCATGAGGCGCGGGGCATACCGGCAGGTACCGTAATTATATGGTTCAAAGCTCCATCATTTTGTGATTTAACTAAATATACGGAGGAAGGCACTATGAGGTTTAAAGGAGTCATTTTTGATCTCGATGGAACGCTTGTCAATTCGCTTGAAGATATAGCGGATTCCATGAACAGGGTTCTGGGAGAATACGGTTTCCCGACACATGATCTCGAGGATTACAAACGCTTTGTTGGCGGCGGGCTGAGAAATCTCGTTTCGAGGGCGTTGCCCGAAGGGACGAAGGATGAAGGGCTGATCTCCAGGTGCCGCGACTCGATGTTGAAGGAGTACGGCAAGAACTACCTGAACAAGACACGGCCATACGACGGGATTACGGATCTGCTTGACGAGCTTGTCCGACGGGGACTG
>DNYO01000083.1 GCA_003506795.1 Deltaproteobacteria bacterium | reverse complement strand
TCCATGGAATGGATTACACCGTCAGTAAAACAAATCCCGAGAGCAAGAGGTATCTCCTCTCCCGGCAAGCGCATCGTCATATATAACGGTTCATTGTCGATATATATCTCAAGCGGTTCCTCCATGGCGACCGTCTCACTCACGGGGGTCTTCTCATGACGTGAATACTTCACCACAGGAACCTCAAGCACATTCGTCACTGTGAACCTCCTAGCCTAGAATATAAGAAAAGTGTCAAAGTTTCAAGACAGAAGAAAGTCGCGGGTTCCCGGTTGCAGTGAATTCCTGCACCCATGACCCATAACCCATAACCTATTACCGGCTTCTAGTTCAGGTAGTTAAGAATACTGATGGACTGCATCTTTGAGAAGGCGGCGAGAAGGGTCTGGTAGGTGTTGAGGAGAACGGTGAATTCTGTGCCCAGTTGGGCGGTGTCGGCACTGGTAAGCAGAGATTGTTCTTCCTCGATGCGGTTCTTTTTCGTTGTATTGTCCTCGATGAGCATCTCCGCCTGGGTGCCTTCGAATGCGATGATGGCATTGTTCTTTATCGTCGATGAGCGGGCCGCATCGATGTAGCCGATGTTCTTGGAAACCCAGGTTGAATTCCCGGCTTCGAAGGCATCTTTGAAGTTCTTGAGGACTTCGAATATACTGAGGTCTTTTACCTGGAAGGAATCATTTGCCGTAAGGGGAGCGTCAGCGGTGCCGAAGGCGAATTTTATGCGGTTGTTTGTTGCGTTCGGCACACCCGACCCGTCTATGAACATGCCCGCGTCATAGTCGCCTGTATCGGTAGTGCCATTGCTCACCACGGAATCGGCATTGTTGAAACCTAGGACTCCCGCCGCCGTCGAACCCGCGTTCGACCAGTTGAGAGTGACGACTGCGCCGGTGTTGTTTGTGATGGCGAATTTCCGTGTCGAGGCATCGTAACCGACCGAATAGCCTGCGCCGAGCTGAGTCTGGATCTGTGTTGCAAGGTCCGCTCCCGTGTATGTCCCGCTTGCGAGAGTCACCGCCGCACCGTTTCGGTAGAATGTATTGTTCGTCGCGTCTATGACGATGTCCCCTATTGTGGTATCCGCTCCGCCCGTGCTGACGGACATTGCCGCGGACCATGTCGTGCCGCCGTCTGTCGAATAGGAGTACGTCGCCCGTGATGCCAGTGCTCCCGTCGTGGCTCCGCCCGCGACGATCTTCACCGTATAGGCCTTTCTTCCCGTGTCGAGATCGCTCAACTCCGTTTCACCGGCACCTGTGACAGAATCGACGGCGTCGAAACCAAGCACACCGGCTGCCGTTGCGCCCGCATTCGACCAGTTGAAGGTTACGGGACCCGCCGTATTGTTCGTAATCACAAACTTGCGCGTCGTGGAATCGAAGGCCACGGAATAATCCGCTCCGAGCCGGGCCTGTATCTCCTGCGCAAGGGTATTACCGGTATATGTTCCAGCCGTCAGATTGACGGCCGCACCGTTCACGTACATCGTTCGGTTCGCCGCGGTCAAAATGTAGGCGAAACTGTCCGTGTTTGAATATATGTCCCCCTGGTATGCATTGCTGACGCTGCCGAAGGCGATCTTCGAGGTACTATAGAGGGCCTCCCTACCGGACAGGCCGAATTTCCCCAGTTGAGATTCATCGACATAAATGCTGTTCGCATCCTCACCGCGGGCAGAGACGTTGTATGTCACCGAATAATCGTTGTTCAGCCGGAATGGTGCGCTGTCGGCCTGTTGTCCTCCGAAGATGTAGGTATTACCGAGCTTCGTGTTGCCGACCGTTACGAGATGTTCGATTATTCCCTTGATCTCTTCGACATAGGACTGGCGCAGACTCGTATCGGCCGTACCGTAGCCGTTTGCCATCTGACTGAGCGTCGAAAGCTGGCCGTCAATGCTCGACAGGGAAGTATCATACATGCCGACGAGGGTCTTCAGGCGCTGAAGATTGTCATTGAACTGGGCGCCCAGGCTGAGCTGCGAATCATACTCAACAGACCGTGCAAAGATCAGGGGATCATCAGAAGGTGTGTTGATATTCTTTTGCGTGGCTATTTTCTTTTCAATGTCCGTGACCTGCTGGCCGACCTTATTAATGCAGGACTGGAACAGCCTGTATCTCATGCTTTCCGATATTCTCATCTTCCTATCTCCATAAGGGCGGTCATCAAGGTATCGGCGGTGTTGATAAGGCGGGCAGCAGCCTGGTAGGCATACTGGAATTTGATAAGATTGGACATCTCCTCATCTATCGATACACCGGAGATGCTTTCCCTCTGGTTGGATACCATATCCATAAGGTTCTGATGATATTCGGAAAGGTTCTGCGCGTTCTGCGAAAGGTTTCCGATGGTGCTGGCAATCGATGCCGTGTACGTCACGTAGGTTGTTGTCGCACCACCGATTGTCACGTCGGCACTGCCGAGATCGGCGATTGCGAGGGCTATGTCGTTGCTGGTCAAGTTTGATGCCAGGGATGTCACGGCGATATAATTCACATCCGTTTTGATCTCGTCGCTGAGATCGAGATTCGCCGCGTAATCCCGGGTCATGTTCTCGAAGAAATTAACCCCCGTCGTCCCGCCCGCGTTGTAGCCCGTGCTATGGATGGCGTTTACTTCCGTCATAAGGGATTGGGCGAGGTCGTTGACGTCATCAATGAAGGTGCCCAACTGGTTGTCCCTCAGATCGATAAGACTTTTGAGTGTTCCCCCGCTGATATTATTTGTGATGTCGACCGAGTAAGCGGAATTGCCCTGCCAGTATACGTGATAGAAATTATCAGCACCGGTCTTTTCCGCGGACAGTTCGTAGACGTTTCCTTTCTCGACCAGGCTTTTCCCGTCCGTCGTCATGACTGTCAACCCGCCGTTTTCGTCTTCAAAATACTGCAGGTTCAGTTTTCCCGAGAGCTCCTGCAGAGCTGACAGCCTCTGGCTGGCAAAGCCTGCGGCTTCGCTTCCACCCGCTGACGATTCATAGGTCTTCTTGTTTAACTCGGCAATGGAGGCAAGGAGATTATTGATCTCGGTAACCTGATTTGCCACGTTATTATCGGTTTCGATCTGGAGCGTCCTCAATTCGTTGTATGTATTGCGGATGCTCTCACAGAGGTTGGTGGCCTTCGTCGCCACGTCCAGACGGGCAACACCGCTCAAAGGATCGGCGGACAGGCTCTGCCAGGAATTGAAGAAGGCGGTAATGTTCGATGTAAGCTGGGAATTGTTTTCGTCGAGGACACTTTCGATTCGGGAGAAGAATTTTGCGTATGTCTTCTGTTCTTCCATGGAGGTGCATTGCTTCGCGACGGAGTATTCGAGAAACTTGTCATAATAGCTCATCACCTTCTCAATTCTGACCCCGTTCCCCATGATAAGCCCGGAATCGGTCATTACGGCATCGGCTTCCGTGAGCACCGCCTCCTGGCGTGCATAGCCTTTCGTATTCACGTTTGCAATATTGTTCGACAAGACCTGCAATGACGTCTGCTGGGCAAAAAGGGCGTTTCTGGCGATATTAAGGATAGAGGTGATACCCATATGCTGCCTTTCTCCGGACTAGATTACTTTTGAGAGGAGTACGGAAGAGAGGTCCTCTCTCTTTTTCCCGTAGCCCGTACCACCGATATGGCCGATAACGTTCTCTATCGACGACCTGACATGATCGATGGAGAAGGAGAGAAGCTTCATGTTCTTGTCCATGGCGGTCTTGACCTCTTTCATCACCACGGCCAACTTGCCGTTCAGGGATTGCATGGTCACGTCTGAAACTATGGCTTCCCTGTCCTCGGCACCCTCCAGCAGCTTTTCCTTTTCCGCTTTCAGGTATTCGAGTTTTCTCAGTATCTCTTCCTTCTTGTTGTTGCCCGCGATTATGCC
>DNYO01000221.1 GCA_003506795.1 Deltaproteobacteria bacterium | reverse complement strand
CTATGACATCGAAGGGTTCTATAACGGCAAGCCTTCCGCCGGCATGGCCATACGAATGGCCGCGGGCGCCAACGCCCTCGATACGGCCGACGCGGTCAAGGCAAAGCTGAATGAGATGAGCCAGTACTTTCCGCCGGGGATGAAGGTCGTCTATCCCTATGACACCACCCCATTCGTCAGGGTGGCGATCGACGAGGTGGTCAAAACCCTCTTCGAGGCCATCCTGCTGGTCTTCTTGATCATGTGGCTTTTCATGGGGAACATTCGGGCGACGCTAATCCCGACCATCGCCGTACCCGTCGTCCTTCTGGGAACCTTCGCGGTACTCGGGCTTTTCGGCTTCTCCATCAACATGCTCACCATGTTCGCTATGGTCCTTTCCATCGGGCTGCTCGTCGACGACGCCATTGTCGTGGTGGAGAATGTGGAACGTATCATGAGTGAGGAGGGGCTTTCCCCCAAGGAAGCCACCCGAAAGTCGATGGAACAGATCACGAGCGCGCTTGTCGGCATCGGCCTCGTTCTCTCGGCGGTCTTCGGCCCCATGGCCTTCTTCGGCGGCTCAACGGGGGTCATTTACCGCCAGTTCTCGGTGACCATCATCGCCTCCATGCTTCTGTCCGTCATCGTGGCCCTCATTCTGACACCGGTCCTGTGCGCCACCCTCCTCAAGCCGGTACCCAAGGGCCATGAACCGGCGGAGGCCGCTCTGCCCATCCTTCGCCCCTTTTTCAGGTGGTTCGACCGTTTCTTCTTCAAGACCCGGGACCTCTATACTAAACAGGTGGAACGCTCCTTTACCCGGAGAAAGCGCTATTTTGTCGTCTACGTCATCATCGTCGCCATCGCGGGTCTTATCTTCCTTCGTATGCCCACATCCTATGTGCCCGATGAGGACCAGGGGATTATGATCGCCCAGATCATGCTGCCCACAGGTTCCACCCTGGAACAAACAAAAGAGATCGTCAACAAGGTAGAGGACCATTTACGGAAAAATGAAAAAGATGCGGTTGAGTCGGTCATGACCGTATCGGGCATAGGGTTTTCCGGAAGGTCCCAAACAAACGGTATAGTATTTGTCAAGCTCAAGGACTGGCACCTCCGGGGCAAGTCAAGCCTCAAGGTAAAGGCAATAGCGCAGAGGGCCATGATGGCTTTTTCCCAGTATCGCAACGCCCTCGTATTCGCCTTTCCGCCGCCCGCAGTCATCGAACTGGGCACGGCCACCGGTTTCGACTTTCAACTCCTTGACCGTGGCGGTCTCGGCCATCTGAAACTCATGGAGGCCCGGAATCAGCTGCTGGGCCTCGCGGCTCAGGACAAACGCCTCACCAAGGTGAGGCCCAACGGCATGGAGGACCTGCCGGAATACAGGGTCGATATCGATTGGGAGAAGGCCGGAGCCCTCGGGGTACCCATAAGTTCTATCCACAATACCATATCGACCGTATTCGGCAGTTCCTACATCAATAATTTCATCCAGGGCGGACGCGTCAAGCGCGTGTTCCTCCAGGCCGATGCCCCCCACCGCATGCTGCCCAGAGACGTGGATAAACTATATGTACGCAATGAAAAGGGCAGGATGGTCCCGTTTTCCGCCTTTTCTACAGGCCACTGGACATCCGGATCTCCCAGGCTCGAGCGCTTCAACGGCTTTCCGTCCATGAACATCCAGGGTGAACCAGCAGAGGGGAGAAGTTCCGGAGAGGCTATGCAGGCCATGGAAGAGGCCGTCAAGAAACTGCCCCACGGGATCGGTTTCGAATGGACGGGACTCTCTTACCAGGAAAAGATGTCAAGCTCTCAGGCACCCCTGCTGTACGCCTTCTCCGTCCTCGTAATCTTCCTGTGCGTGGCGGCCCTCTATGAAAGCTGGCCAATCCCGATCGCCAACATGCTCATGTTGCCCCTCGGCGTCTTCGGCGCGACGCTCTTTACCTGGACCCGGGGGCTGCACAACGACGTCTACTTCCAGATCGGGTTCCTTACCACACTGGGACTCACGACAAAGAACGCCATCCTCATCATCCAGTTCGCCCGTGAAAGACTCGCCCGCGGAGAAGGATTGCTCGAGGCGACGATCGGGGCCGTCAGGGTAAGATTCAGGCCTGTTATCATGACATCACTTGCCTTTTTCTTCGGCGTCCTGCCGCTGGCCATTTCGTCAGGAGCAGGGGCCGGGGCCATGAAGGCCATCGGTACGGCAGTCACCGGCGGTATGCTCTCCGCCACGTTCATCGATCTCTTCTACATCCCGCTCCTGTTTGTCGTCATCTCGCAACTGTTCAAGAAAAAAAAGCGGGTGAGTGAAACGCCCGGGGAGACCCCCGACCCTACCACGTCTTCGGAGGAAAAGTAACATGATACGAAATGCGATTATCATTCTTACCATGATCGCGTGCCTTGCCGGATGCACCATGGCCCCGGCCTACAAACGCCCCGATGCGCCGGTCCCCGCCGCCTGGCCCACAGGCCCTGCGTATAAGGAGACTGCCGCCGGGCAG
>DNYO01000133.1 GCA_003506795.1 Deltaproteobacteria bacterium | reverse complement strand
GGGCGGATTGAGAAAGATTGAGGCCGACAATGTTATCAGGGTAGTCACTGTCAAGGAGTTCGAAGATGAGATAAAACGGAAAATAGGCGAACGGGAATCCTTCCGGAAGGACCGTCTCGAGAGACAAAAGATGGGTGAAGAATTTGTAACCGAGACCGTTTATCTCAGTTACGTAAGCCCTGCGGACATGGACAAAATGCTCAAGGGCGGGGAAGGCACCGGCGCGCCGGGATCCCAGAAAAAGGGTTTTGTGTCCGAGTTTGGCACGATCACCCAGGTTAGCTGGAACAATGCGCTCATCATAAAAGATACGAGGGAAAACGTCGCCAATATGGTCCGGATTGTCCGGGAACACGACACGAAGCCGAATCAGATACAGATTGACTGCAAGATCGTGCAGGCAACAACAAATTTCTCTCGTGAACTTGGCATACAGTGGGGAGCCCGTTCAGATCAGACATCCAGTCTCCTTGGAAACAAAGAGGTAATGATTTCCGGCGGCCGGAGTTTTTCATCCGCGACGGAGGGTGGAACGGGAACGCTGGTTTCGACGACAAACCTTTTGGGATTCCGTTCCGGCGGCTACATCATCCCCTATAATGTCAATCTCCCCGCAGCCGTCGGCGCAGGGAGCGGCGGCACACTCGGGTTCTACATAGGAAGCGCCACCGACGCTTTTCAGCTTGATGTTCAGTTGTCTGCGCTCGAGGATGAGGGAAGGGGCAGGATTCTCTCGAACCCGAAGGTCATCACGTCGGACAACAAAAAGGCGATCATCCAGCAGGGAAAGTCGATTCCCTACAAGACATACTCGCAGTCAGGTACACAAACACAGTTTGCGGAAGCCGTCCTCGGCCTTGAGGTCACCCCTTCGGTGACAAAAGACGGCTTCATCAAGCTGGAAATACTTGCGAAGAAAGACCAGGCGGACTTTGTGAATACCTCTGAAGGAGTTCCGACCATAGACAAGAAGCAGGCATCGACCCTGCTTTATGTCAAGGACGGAGAGACGGCCGTAATCGGGGGGATATACGAACGGGAAGAGGGCTCGAGCGAAAACGGTATTCCGGGGTTGAAGAATATTCCCTTATTGGGATGGCTGTTCAAAAAACAGACCAAACTGGACGACAGGACGGAACTGCTGATCTTTATAACGCCGAGGATAATTAAGAACGTCTATAAGAACGAGGGGTAAATGAAAGCGATATTAGCAGTCATTATATGCTTATCGGTTTTTATATCGGCCAACTGCATTGCAGCCGACGCAAACGATATGGTTACGGGACAGATCACGGAGAGTCTCGAGAAGAAGTTCAAGATGCTTATAGGCGACAAGGCATTTACGAACCTGGGAAGTAAATCCGGGGTCATAAAAGGCGATATCCTCACCGTTTTCCATCAGTCGGACACAAGGATGGCTGACCCTATCGGCCAATGCGCGGTCGTCGAGATCTACGACGCAAAGAGTGTCTGCGAGATCATCACGATGACACGGGAAATCGGGATGGATACGGTCACTATGAAGAAAATGGCATATGATGACGCGCTGCTTTTTCCCTCCGTCTTTGCATTGCTGACGAAAGTCGTTGAACCGTACTCACCGGAAAAACAGGTTGTAGTATACATCCACGATTTTTTCGACGACAAGCACAACGTGACGCGCTTCTCGGAAAAAATCAAAAGAGAAGTGAACAAGGTCTTTTTTCAGAAGAAAAGGATCAAATCGGCCGGCCAGGCGATCAGTCCCGCATTGTTTGCGTACCTTCCGGGCGAATATAACGAGTACAACAAAACGATTGAGGATTACTTGAAGCGGGACAGGATAGACGTCATTATAGCCGGAACATACAAGGTGAACGGCGACAAGATCCAGTTGTCCTATTACAAGATCGATAAGAACTGGGAAGACATAGCCCTTGACACAGCCATCGCGGGTCAACCCTATGCCACGCTCGTATCGCAGGTAACCGTGCCTTACAAGGAAAGGAAGAAAGAGGAGACGATCGCCTGTGATATTATATTCAAACCGGTATATCACAGGACGTCCAGCCGGGACGAGCGCAATGACATAATCGCGTACGAAACCAAAGACAATCCAATCCTCGAATATACCCTCAGAAGAGCGGAATTCAATATTATAGCTCCCGTGGATCTTATGGTGCGGATTGACGGCAACGAGATACGTTTTGATAAGTCGTACGAGTACCGGGTACCCCTGACCACGGGTAACCATGAAATATCTGCGAGTTTTAAAAAGGGTTTCTATTATAACGACACCTTCCTGGTCGCTCTGTCCGAGCCGAACATCGTGAAGAAAACGGTGGTACTCTCAATCGACAAGCCCGAAGACATCGTCGTGGAGATCGAAGCCAATCCTCTCCCCAGACGCGAGAACCTTGTTTTCAAGATGTACCGGAAGGTCACCAGGAGCACATCTATCGTGAAGCCTGTGCTCAGGAGAGAGACCCTCAAACCGGTAGAGACCTTTAAGGATTAAGGTCGCCTTCACGGGACCGTAAGGTCGAATGGAAAGCCTGGTTAAATTTCTTGCACGCGTAGGTCCCTTCCCCCGCAGACATGCAGAGTCATTGATTCGTGATGGCAGGGTAAAGGTCAACAATGCCGTGGCCACTTCACCGTCGCTGCAGTTGGGTCCGCAGGACCGGGTTTCCGTCGATGGCGAGATCCTGAAGGCTGAGGCGATAAAAGTGTACATAGCCCTTAATAAGCCCGATGGCTATATATCCGACCTGAAGGACGTCAAAGGGAGAAAAGTTGCAAGAGAATTGATTAAGCACGATCTGAGGCTGTTTCCTGTGGGAAGGTTGGATTACCATTCGGAAGGCCTGATGATTTTTACCAATGACGGCGATCTTGCGAATTATGTAATGCACCCGCGATACAACGTCACGAAGGAATACCTCGTCAAGTTCAAAGGCCTGCTGGATAAAGAAGCAGTGGGCAAGATGAAAAAAGGCATCCTTGTAGAGGGCGATCTCTATCAGGCGGAATCAGTCCGGCTGGTGAAAAAGTCCCCGGCGAATGCCTGGTACAGCATCATAGTCGATGAAGGAAAGAACAGAATGATCAGGAAGATGGGGCAGGCCCTGGGACATCCCGTCCTGAAACTCATACGGGTGCGGATAGGCAAGCTATTGCTTGGCGATCTCAATCCCGGCGAATACCGTCACGTCGAAAAGAATGAGATAATCTGAATCAGATCACGCCGCAGTC
>DNYO01000328.1 GCA_003506795.1 Deltaproteobacteria bacterium | reverse complement strand
CGGTTCTGCATTGTCTCAGGCATAGGTCAGGCGGGTAAATTTCCCCACTACGTCCGCTGCAACACCTTTAACGGGCTCCACGGCAGGGCGCTTCCTGTTGCCACGGGGATCAAACTTGCCAATCACGAGATGCTCGTCGTCGCTGTCGGCGGAGACGGAGATATGTACGGCGAGGGAGGAAACCATCTTCTCCACGCAATCAGGCGCAACATCGGCGTGAAGCTCTTCGTCCACGACAACCAGATCTACGGGCTCACGAAAGGTCAGGCGTCGCCAACGAGCATGGAGGGCATGGTGACCAAGAACCAGCCCCTTGGTGTCCTTTCGGGGCAGTTGAATCCCATGGCGATGGCGGTCGCCCTCGACTGCGGTTTCGTGGCGAGGGGGTACGCGGGCGACCATGAACATCTGAAGGCACTCATACGTTCGGCCTTCAACCATAAAGGTTTTTCGATCGTCGATATCCTCCAACCCTGTGTTTCCCTGAACAAGGTGAATACCTACGAATGGTATGGGAAACGGGTCTATCACATAGGGGACGATCATGACCCCACAGACAGGATAAAGGCATTTACCAGGGCATTGGAATGGGGTGACAGGATACCCATCGGTGTCATATATCGGAATGACCGTCCCAGTTTCGAGAGCAGGCTTCCCGTGCTCGCCGCGAGACCCCTCGTGGACGGTGTTGGGAAGTGGCAGGAACTGAGAGAAAAATTGGCCGGATCTTTAAACGAGTTCCGCTAAGTTAAAATCGTGTTCGTAAGAAAAAGGAGAATGGGATGAATCTAAAGGCTATTCAGAAGATATGCTACGGCGTCTACATCATCAGTTCAAAGAAGGACGGGAAAATCAACGGGCAGATAGCCAACACGGCCTTCCAGATCACGTCCGACCCTCCCACGATGGCGATCAGTATCAATAAGGAAAACCTGACGCATGACTATATACGATCAAGCAAGGTCTTCACCGTATCGATCCTCTCGAAGTACGCCCCCATGACCCTTATCGGCAAGTTCGGATTCAAGTCCGGCAGGGATACGGAGAAATTCGCAGACACCGGTCACAGGCAGGGCGTTACGGGCGCTCCTATCATACTCGACAGCACGATAGGTTTTCTGGAATGCGAGGTCTTGAGCGAGACCGATGTGGGTACACACACGATATTTATCGGCAAGGTTGTCGAATGTGATGTTCTGAGCGACGCCGAACCAATGACATATGCATATTATCACCAGGTGAAGGGTGGAAAATCACCCAGGACCGCCCCGACATACGTGAAAGACGAATCGGAACCGCCGAAACCTGCGGAATCCGGAAAATATGTCTGCAATGTCTGCGGTTACGTTTACGATCCCGCGGCAGGCGATCCCGAGAACGGAATCAAGCCGGGCACGAAATTCGAGGACCTGCCCGATTCGTGGGTATGCCCGGTATGCAATGCAGCCAAGAGCGAATTTTCCAAGGAATAGCGGAGACTGAATATGACGGCCATAATACGGGAAACTAATTTTGACGCGCTGGGAACTCCGAAAAAAGGCAAGGTCCGGGACATCTACGATCTCGGCGATCAATTGCTCATCGTGGCCACGGACAGACTGTCGGCCTTCGATGTCGTCCTTCCCACAGGGATAGAGGACAAGGGAAAGGTCCTTACGAAACTCTCCCTGTTCTGGTTCAGACAGATGAAGGACGTCGTTCCCAACCATATTATCGAGACTGACGTCGATAGATACCCTGCGAACCTGAGAACGTACGGCGACGCACTCAGGGACAGGAGCATGCTTGTAAAAAAAGCCAGGGTCCTGCCCGTGGAATGTGTCGTCAGGGGATACCTTGCAGGTTCAGGCTGGAACGAGTATAAGAAATCCGGGACAGTGTGCGGCATCAAGCTTCCCGAAAACCTGAAGGAGTCCTCGAAGCTTGAGGAACCAATCTTCACGCCGTCCACGAAGGCCGAGGAGGGTCACGACCTCAACATCTCCTTTGAGGAGACGGTAAAGATCATCGGCGATGATTATGCAAGGAAACTGCGTGATACGACCATCGCCATCTACGAAAAAGCCCGCGATATAGCAGAGAAAAGAGGGATCATCGTTGCCGACACCAAATTCGAGTTCGGCACCATTGAGGGAAACGTGGTCCTCATCGACGAAGTCCTCACACCCGATTCCTCCCGTTTCTGGTCCTTAAAGGACTACGCCCCCGGCAAGTCTCAGGACAGCTACGACAAGCAGATCGTCAGAGACTACCTCAACACCCTCGATTGGCCGAAGACCTACCCCGGCCCCGAACTTCCGCCGGATATAGCGAAGAAGACATCGGAGAGGTACAAGGAGATCTACAAAATCCTGACCGGCGAAAATCTTTAACAACTGTTCTCGAGTCTATCCGGCGATCCTGCCCTGGCTTTTCTTGTATTTCTCCGTGCCCTCTGTGAACTCTGGCCTAGCGGGGTGGATCGGCCATGATTTCGGCCATCCTGTACGCTTCGATGAGACTTGTGG
>DNYO01000076.1 GCA_003506795.1 Deltaproteobacteria bacterium | reverse complement strand
CTGGCGAAGGAAATAAACATCCCTATCATCGCAATTTCGCAGCTCAACAGGGCACCCGAGACGCGCGAAAAAGAAAACAAGCGGCCGCGCCTTGCGGATCTCAGGGAATCGGGGGCCATTGAGCAGGATGCCGATGTCATCCTCTTTATCTACCGCGACGAAGTGTATAATAAAGACAGAGAAGACAACAAGGGGGTTGCCGAGGTGATAATCGGAAAGCAGCGTAACGGTCCCACCGATACCGTCAGGCTGAACTTCATCGACAAATGCGCGACTTTCCGGAACGGTTACTACCAAGATGACGAAGGGTAACGACACGCGGGCCATGAACCTCCCGAATATCCTCTCCATATTCCGTTTTTTCGTCACTTTCTATTTTATCTATGCCGTTTACCAGGGGCGGATGCGCCTTGCCCTTTATCTCTTTCTCATCCAGGGCATAAGCGATCTCCTCGATGGCTTTATTGCACGGGTAACGGGTTCGAAGACGGAACTCGGCGCCTATCTGGATCCCATTGCCGACAAGACGATGCTTGTCGCGGCCTTCGTCATGCTCTATTTCGTCAATATCATCCCGGGCTGGCTCACGCTTCTCGTCCTTGGAAGGGATGTGGTCATCGCCATCGGCTACCTTGTCCTTTACCGCTCCGCCAGCAATATCAAGCCGAGGCCGACAATTTTCGGAAAGATAACAACGGCGTGCCAGATCGCCACGATCCTCTTTGTACTCTGGTCAGCCGACAGGTTCAACCTGAGGGCATACGACGTGATATTCTTCACTCTCACCGCGGCGGCCACCATCGTTTCAGGCGTTCACTACGTGATCGGCGGCTGGAACGTCTTCACGAAAAAAGCCATCCAGGAACAATAAGACCAAAAGAACACGAAAGTATGTAAATGTTCCGATCTTACGGGACACGTTTGCGCGGTGTTATCACGTTTCCGTCTTTCCCCTCTACTGGCGCGGGTCCGTGCCAATAAGAGGTTGACATTAAACACTCTTTCGATTACTATTGTAAAAAAATAAGGGGAGGTTGCTATGTCCGTAAGGGTTGCAATTAACGGTTTTGGAAGGATTGGCAGACTTGTCCTGAGAGCTGGTTTCAATAAAAAGGATGTCGAATTTGTGGCCGTCAACGATCTTACAGACCCCAGGACGCTTGCCCATCTCCTGAAATACGACTCGGTTCACGGTATTATGAACGCTGAGGTGAAACATAAGGAAGACGCTATTTTCATCGATGGAAAGGAAATCAAAGCTTATGCGATGAAAGAGCCCGAATCCCTTCCCTGGAAGGATCTGGGCATTGATGTTGTCCTTGAGAGCACCGGAAAGTTTACGGATCGAGCCGGTGCGGAGAGACATATCAAGGGTGGAGCGAAAAAGGTTGTCATATCGGCACCGGCAAAAGGTCCCGATGTCACCTTCGTGCTCGGCGTGAATGAAGAGGTTTACGACAAGACAAAACATCATGTCATTTCCATGGGATCGTGCACAACCAATTGCCTGGCGCCCATCGTCAAGATCCTCCAAAAGGAATTCGGCATAGAGTACGGATTGATGACGACGATCCATTCCTTCACGAACGACCAGGTGGTCCTGGACGAGCCGCACAAGGACCTCCGCAGGGCACGCTCGGCATCACTCTCGATGATACCCACGACAACAGGCGCCGCAAAGGCGATAGCCGAGGTGATCCCGGAACTTAAGGGGAGGCTCGACGGTCTTTCAATCAGGGTTCCGACACCGAACGTCTCCCTCGTCGATTTTGTAGCGACGCTTTCAACCAAGGCAGTAAAGGAAGATATAAACAAGAAATTCAAAGAATATGCGGAAGGGCCCATGAAAGGGATCCTTGCTTGTTCGGAAGAGCCTCTTGTATCCCGCGATTTTAATGGAAATCCCCATTCGTCCATCGTTGATATGGACAATACGACAGTGATAGGCGGGAACATGATCAAGGTGCTCTCGTGGTATGACAATGAGTGGGGTTTCTCCAACCGCATGTTCGATCTATTGTCCTTTGTTATGAAATAACAGAAGAACAGGAAGGGGAACATATGAATTCTATTGAACAGGTAGACATTGCCGGGAAACGAGTACTCATGCGCGTTGATTTCAACGTCCCCGTCGATGGGAGCGGCAACATCACCGATACGACACGGATCAAGGCACACCTTCGCACTATCAGGTACTGCATTGAGAAGGGTGCAAAACTGGTTCTTATATCACACATGGGCAGGCCGAAGGGCCAGAGGGTTGATAAACTTACACTGAAGCCCTGCGCGGCAAGCCTTTCCGGGCTTCTCGGAAAAGAGGTCCCCTTTGTGGAGGACTGCATCGGAGAGAAGGCGGAAGCAGCAGTGGCCGCCATGAAGCCCGGTGACGTTGTTCTCCTCGAAAACTTGCGGTTCCACATAGGCGACGAGAAAAACGATCCCGAGTTTGCCCGCGACCTCGCCAGGCTGTGCGACGTTTATATAGACGACGCCTTCGCCGTAGCCCACCGCAAGGCCGCTTCCAACTCGGCCATCACACAGGCGGTGAAGTCATGCGCCGCGGGATTTTTGCTCAAAGACGAGATCGACTATTTCAACAAGGCAATGAAAGACCCCGCAAGGCCCCTTGCCGCAATCATCGGCGGTGCCAAGGTCTCGGATAAGATCGGTGTCCTCGAAAATCTCGTCGACACCGTCAATATGCTCATAATAGGCGGCGGCATGGCGTTTACCTTTCTCAAGGCCATGGGGAAGGAGATCGGGAAATCCATCTGCGAACCCGACATGCTGGACAAAGCAAATAGCATCATGGAGAAGGCGGCAGCGAAGAAAGTGAAGATCCTGTTGCCCGTCGATTGTCTTGTCGCCGACAAGGCAGAAGCCGGCGCCACGGTTAATGTCTGCTCCATCGACAGTATACCGAAGGATGCCTTTGGACTCGACATCGGGCCACAGACCGCCGTACTCTTTGGAAATGCCGTAAAAGAGGCAAAGACAATAGTCTGGAACGGTCCCATGGGGATGTTTGAACTTGAGGCATTCAGCAAGGGGACCTTTGGTCTCGCGAAAGACGTGGCGGCGTCAGGCGCGCTCTCGATCATAGGCGGCGGCGACACGGATTCGGCCGTTCATAAGGCCGGAGTAAGCGACAGGATATCCTACATATCCACCGGCGGCGGCGCGTTCCTCGAATTGCTTGAAGGCAAAACCATGCCGGCCGTGGAGGCCCTTGAAACCTGTGGAGGATAGAATGTCAACGTGGATGGTAGCCGGAAACTGGAAGATGAACAACACGACCGGCGAGGCCATTGCCCTCGCAAAGGAGATCGTCGCCGGTTTGCCCGATATTGCGGGAGGGGAAGTGGTACTCGCCCCCTCCTTCACAGCGTTGAAGAGCGTCTCGGATGTCATCAGCGGTTCCGCAGTCAAACTCGCCTCACAGAACATTTTCTTTGAGGACAAGGGTGCCTATACCGGCGAAATATCGCCGGCAATGCTCAAGGATGCAGGGTGTACGTACGCCATCATCGGACACTCGGAGCGCAGGAAATATTTCCATGAAACGGACGAGGCTGTGAACCTCAAGGCAAAAAAGTGCCTGGCGACGGGTTTGAAACCGATTATCTGTGTGGGCGAAACCGATGAGGAGAGGGAGGCCGGGATTACCGAGTTTATAGTTGGTATCCAGGTGAAGAAGGCCCTTGCCGGCATAGCCGACCTTAAGGATATTACCATCGCCTATGAACCCGTCTGGGCAATAGGCACCGGGAAAACCGCAACATCGGGCCAGGCGGAAGAAGTTCATAAATTTATCAGGAATATACTGGGGGATATCTATCGTGATTCCTCCACGGCCGTAAAAATTCTCTATGGCGGTTCCGTGACAGCTGAAAATTTCGGTGAATTAATTGCCATGAAAAACATAAATGGTGCACTTGTTGGCGGTGCAGCCTTGAAATCCGAAAACTTTCTTGGTATAATAAGCCGCGCATTGGAGAATAAATGACAATCTTAGTAGCAATCATACATGTAATAATAGCGATCGCCCTGATCCTTATCGTCCTGTTGCAGACAGGCCGGGGATCGGATATAGGGGCTGCTTTCGGAGGCGGTTCAAGCCAGACGCTTTTCGGCAGTTCCGGGTCTTCCGGTTTCATGACGAAGCTGACAACGATAGCGGCGGTTGTTTTTATGTTGACAAGTCTTGTACTTGCGTATTCTTATAGTCATAAAGGGAGCAACATAAGGAGCGTTCCGGCACAGACCGAGAGTCCTGCTCCTGTACAGAACCAGCAAAGTACTCCCTCACAGGGAACAAAATGAGTAAAAATGCCGAAGTGGTGGAAGTGGCAGACACACCATCTTGAGGGGGTGGCGGGGAGACTCGTGCGGGTTCAAATCCCGCCTTCGGCATTATATAAAAACTTTCCACCGGCAGCTGCAGTCACGTTATGCATGAATGCATTCTATCTATCTAGAATCTAAATCGGGGGGTGTTCATGGAACAGCGTGCAGTGTCGAAGGCCTCGAGGGGCAATCTCCGTATTTCCGTTGATGAACGAAACCGGGGACTCAAAGACCTCGATTTCATCGCCGACCATACCCATCTTCAGAATCTCATGCAATTCAGTGCCCACAGGGCAGTTTCCGACATGGGGCCACTCTATCTGAGGTGCGCTCTTACATCTTTGTCTTGTCCGGAGTGCGG
>DNYO01000255.1 GCA_003506795.1 Deltaproteobacteria bacterium | reverse complement strand
TCCGGATGCTGTCGGCCATGGTGGCAGAGAACATAAGCGTCTGCCTTTGCCTGGGCAATTGTTTGACTATCCGCCTGATGTCGGGGAGAAAGCCCATGTCGAACATGCGGTCCGCCTCGTCAAGGACGAGGACTTCCAGGTTTTCAAGATTGATCGTCCTTTGTTCGAGATGATCGAGCAGGCGGCCCGGGCAGGCCACAACAATATCGACGCCGGCGCGAAGTTTCTGGACCTGCGGGTTCACGCCAACGCCGCCGTAGATCGTGCAGCTTTTCAGATGCGTGTTGCTCCCCAGCTCCCCGACCGACACGTGGATCTGTTCCGCCAGTTCCCGTGTGGGCGCGATGATCAGCGAGCGTACCTTGCCCCTCGGGCCCGGGAGCAGATGCTGCAGAATCGGCAGCACGAACGCGGCCGTTTTGCCCGTCCCCGTTTGGGCAAGGCCCATAACGTCCTTTCCGGCAAGGACCGGCGGTATGGCCTGGCGTTGTATAGGGGTCGGGACTTGATAGCCGAGCGCCCTGACACGGGCTTCGATTTGTGGATGAAATTTGAATGAACTAAAACTCACGGCACCTTCTCTGTTACTATAGATTAGTAGCCAAGTAAAATATGACAGTATTTTATTTCGTCAGGGGAACGTTTTGGACAAACCGTTACATAAGTCTTTCGCGTAACCTTTTACTTCGTTACTTGCGAACACTATAAGCTTATTCAGCGGCCCTGTCAATGCATTCATTTGTGTGACAAGGCCGATAATCATCCTCCAAAGATCAGGCCGCCCCACCCTGTCAGCACCTGCCGCATGCGTAACGGCCGATCGGAGATGTACCCGAGCGAGGGCCTCTGCGGATATGGCGGAGATGTGCTTAGTTGCCCTGGGGACCGACAGAGGCATCTCTTTTCATTGAACAGGAACCATTGAAAGTCGAACCTCTTTCAATCACGATGCCGGGTGAAGTAATGTTGCCGTTGTGGACCGCCGTTTTTTCCAATACGACCTGTTCCCCGGCAAAGACGTCGCCCTGGATCTCGCCCTTGGATATGAGGTTCTTTGTTCTGATGGTGGCGGTGACTTTCGCTTCAGGTCCTACTATCAGCAATCCCTCAGACAAGATCTCTCCGTTGAAGACGCCTTCTATCATGAGAGACCCTGTGAATTTTATGGTGCCCTGAACTTCCAGGTCAGCGGCAAATACCGTATCGGCCTTTTCTTCTTTGTTCGCTGCAGCGTTGGGAGCCATGTATGCCATTATTTCCTCTTTCCAATTATTATTTTGTGCTGGTCCTTTGTGACCCGGCGAAACCACCTTTTCAAAAACGCCCGTATATCTTATCAGATGTGGTCGTCAAAGGGAAAATTAATCGGTAACCAGTCAGTATGATTACTATTTCAGGATCTCCACATCCACTGATCCTTCCCGCCGCATCACGTTGATGCCCACGTCGCCCTCGTGGCGGGTGGCCAACAGGTCGATGGATGCTTCGCCGACCCGCAAACCCCGGATTGAAACCTCCTTCAGAGATTGAGGCAGGAAAGGGTTCGAAAAGACGACCTTCCGTTGCGACCCCTGCACTGATAGTCCGAGACAGCTTTCGAGAAGGAGAAAAACCGCCCCTGAGGCCCATGCCTGCGGGGCACATGCCACGGGATAGAGCGTGGGAGACTGGCCCCGACGCCTGCGGAAACCGCAAAAGAGCTCGGGGAGGCGATGCTGATCGAAAAAGAGGCTTGCATCCAGGAGACCCGTGAGAATACTAACCGCCTGCTCTTTGAGCTGGTACCTTGCGAACCCGGCGGCGATCAATGCGTTGTCGTGCGGCCAGACGGATCCATTGTGGTAGGACATGGGGTTGTAAAGCACTTCTCCGCTGGCGACGGTTCGCACGCCCCACCCGGAGAAGGACGCCTCTGATGTGAGCGTTGCCGCCACGGACTGTGCATGTTCATCCGTGGCAATACCAGCGAACAGGCAGTGCCCGGCGTTCGATGTGCGGACGCGGGCGGCTTTCTTGTCGCCATCCAGCGCCAGGGCATACGTGGACAGCTCTTCGCACCAGAAGGCCGTCTCAAACCGACGCCGCAAGTCAGCCGCCGCATCCGCCAGTGCATCCGCCCGATTCTCGTCGCCCAGCACCCGAGCGAGCCTTCCGGCCGCGAGCCTGGCCGCGTAAACGTAGCCCTGTACTTCGCACAGGGCGATCGGCCCCTGGGCCGCGGTGCCGTCAGCGTGAAACACCGAATCCTGCGAGTCCCTCCATCCCTGTTGGAGGAGGCCGCGCGGCGATCGCCGGGAGTATTCCACGAATCCATCACCGTCCAGATCACCGGATTTGTCGATCCACACCAGTGCGCGTTCCACATGCGGCCAGATGAATTCGGCGAATCGCACGTCTCCGGTGCGTTCGTAGTAAGCGTTCGCAAGCATGATAAAAAGCGGCGTGGAGTCGACCGACCCGTAGTAACGGCTGAACGGTACCTCGCCCAGCGCAGCCATTTCTCCGGGCCTTGTTTCGTGCAGGATCTTTCCCGGTTCGGCGTCCTGCTCCTCGGCATCTACGTCGGCTTGAGCGGCGGCGAGATATGTCAGAACCCCACGGGCGAGATCGGGATTGATGCTTAAGCACTCGAGTGCTGTGATAATCCCGTCACGTCCGAAGGCAGTGCAGAACCAGGGAACCCCGGCATAGGGGTACGGGCCATAGGCGGTTTCTGTCAGCATCATGTCCAGGTCGGCGATGGAACGATTCAACCAGTCATTGAACTGTTCGCTGGATGTCAGAATGGCGGGACTGCCGGCCCGTCTGTGTTGGAGAGCGCTTTCGGCTTCCTGAGCGGCTTCGCCGTAACGCAGCACCATACGGGGCGCTGTTCTGCGGTTCGCCGCCGACAACTCCTCCACTTCGCACGATATGGCATATCGGTATTCCTCTTCGCCGCCGGAGCACAGGTTCATATCGTAGCGGACCTCACCCTCTGTCAGCAGGGTGGGCGGAGGATCGAAAACGATGCGGGTGCGAAGGAAGCGCTTATCCAATCCCTCGTACATATAGAGAATGGTGTTGTCCTCCACCCGCGCGGGCAACAGGCGACCGCGCAACTGCCGCCGTGTACCCCGCACTTCGAAAATGTCGGCGAAGTCGGCACCGAAAGCCACGGAAAGATAGAGGCTCACCGCCGAGTGCCCGTGATTGTGGATGCGGACGCGCTCATAGCACGTCGCATTCCAAAGGAACTTGGAGCGGAAGACGTGCACCGTTCCCCGAGGGATCATCACCTCTTCGTCCCCGTCCCGTCGGATATCCGGGTTCATGGCGTCCACAACCAAAAGGGCGTTATCGTTCTTGATCGTCGCACTCAAAAGCAGGGGCCGCCCGCTATCCAGCTTAAGGGTCAGGCGGGACAAAAAGCGGGTGTCCTGATGGTAGATTCCGAGTTCGCCGGCGCCGAACTTCTCGACATCCCCGTACCGATCGAACACCGCAAATGTGTCTCCGTGCTTCAGGACGGTGGTGCGGTCATCGATGAGGGGTGACGTCGAGAGGATGTAAAAGTGTTCGCTGACGGGAATGACTTCCTCTGCCGTCACGCGTAAGCCTCCTGGCTGGTTGGTCCGGTTGAGGGCAAACAAGGCGCTCGTACACCCGAACGTAATCTGCCGCCATGCGGCGTGCCGAAAAGCGTTGTTCGAAAATCTCACGACAACGCGCCCGATTGAATTTCGGTATCATCCGGGCCGCAGCGACGGCGTCATCCAAACTTGTCACAACGAAACCCGTGCGTCCTTGCTCCATTATCTCGGGCACAGAACCGTTCCGGTAGGCAATCACAGGGGTGCCGCATGCCATAGCCTCGATCATGACGAGTCCGAACGGTTCGGGCCAGTCGATTGGAAAGAGCATGGCGAAGGCCTTTCCGAGGAACTCGTTCTTCTCCCCATCGCCAATTTCCCCCACATACTCTATCAGCGAATCGTCCAGTAAGGGCTTTACAGCCGCCTCGAAGTAATCCTTGTCGGCGCGATCTACCTTTGCCGCTATCTTCAGTGGGATGCCCACCCGCCTTGCGATCTCGATTGCCCGGTCCACGCGTTTTTCCGGGGAGATCCGTCCCAGAAAGGCAAAATATGTTCCCTGCTCCGGTTGGAGGCGGTACATGTCTTCCGGCAACCCGTGGTACACGGTTGCTTGCCAATTCGCCCATGGCAAAGGTTCTCGCTGGGCATTGGAGATCGAAACGAGCGGCATCTCCCGAAATTCCCGGTAGAGCGGTGCGAGATCCGGGATGTCGAGCCGTCCGTGCAATGTGGTGACCTGCGCGAGCGGTTGCCTGCGCGAGAGCAGAAAGTGCAGATAGTCAACATGGAAGTGCAGTAGGTCGAACCTATCAGCCAGTTGGAAGACATGTTCGAGCATCAGGATGTGGTGTGCCATCTGGTCCACACANNGTGACCGAGTCCCCGCTGGCGAACAGCGTCACCTCGTGGCCCTGGCGGTGGAGTTCTTCCGTCAGGTACGAGACAATGCGTTCCGTCCCGCCGTAATACCTGGGAGGCACGCTTTCATACAGAGGGGAAATCTGAGCGATCCGCATGGTTTTCAGCGCGACCTGGCGAATTGAAGTCGATCCGCCCTTTGAGTTTTTTTCATACCAAGCCCCCAAACCGTGGATAGTACCGGCGCGCAGTGTTTCACGCACCATAATAGGATACCCCATCGACAGGCCCCTGTCTGTCGCGGCATCAACAAATTTTCTGTAGTGATTCCGACAGACGGCATGTAGTGCTTTCTTCCGGACAAGCGGCCCGGATTGTTGTTGCATTGGCATGACGTCGGTGAAATAATCTAAGGATAGCGCGCGCCATGCGAAAAAGAGCGATAAGAATAGCGGTCATAGCCGCTGCATTAATCCTGGTTTTATTCGTCATCTTTCTGATCAATCAGACTGTTCAGCTAATTGCGTTTGGGGATCGCATTCATCCGGTGCTGGGCGATATTATTCTCTGGGGCCTGATAGCCTTTTATACCTTGTGTGTCATCGTGCCCGTCTATATGATCGTTGCGATGCCCGCCCCGCTGGTGGCGCCCCGGAGCGAGTCATCACCTGAATTTCAGAAGCACCTGTACGAGATGGCAAAAAGGCTTGGCAGGAATCCTCTGATCAGGAGGCAGGTCGAGGCCTCGAAAGAAGACGTGGAGAGCGTCCTTGAAACACTGGACAAGAAAGCTGACGAGGCCATAAAGACTGCCGCAGGCCGTATATTCGTTACGACGGCGGTTTCGCAGAACGGCAAACTGGACGCCCTTATCGTTCTGGCCGCGCAATCGAAACTCGTCTTCGACGTCGCACGGATTTACTACCAGCGGCCCACAATCCGTAACCTTCTCCATCTCTATGCCAATGTCGCTGTTATGGTGTTTTTCGCAAGCGAGATGGAAGACATCGATCTTTCAGAGATCATTCAGCCCGTTCTGGCCGGCATACTCGGTTCTGCGGCAGGGGCGATTCCCGGTTTTCAGGTGGCAACCATCATACTTGTCAGCTCCGTTCTGTCCGGATCGTCGAACGCATTTCTGACTCTTCGGGTAGGGTCGATAACGAAGCAGTATTGCCGATCTCTTGTCGCGCCTTCCAAGCGAAAGGTTCGTCATCAGGCCACCCTGGAGGCGACCAGGATGCTGGGTGCGATCGTGGCCGATGGGACAAAGAAGATCTATAACGCGCTATGGACGTCATCAAAGAGCAAGGTAGAAATAGCCGTAGGCGACCTGGGAGCTTACATCAAAAAGATCTGCACGAAACTCACCGGCCAGGAGTAACAGCACAGACGGTACCGCCATACTTGAGCCGGGCCGTCGTTTCGATGTTCCCCCATGCAAACAGGAAAGCTTTCTTTTGAATATGTATGGCGGGTTTATTTAATGTGGTGTGGCGCGGTAACAGTATCGGGGAACCAAGGAAGATTCCGGCTTGTATCTCCAATGATTGCGCGTACTCGGCAGGCGCTGCCTTGAAAATGAAACGTCATCGACCTATATAGTGTGTATGCTGCAACCGGTGTCTGCGAAGGAAGGTTGCGCTTCGGAACGCTGTTCGCAAAGGAGGAAAAGATGGATATCATCAGGAAAGCGGTATTCTTGGGGCTGGGTGCGATCAGCCTGACGAAGGACAAGGCTGATGAAATTGTCGACGATCTCATTAAGAGGGGAGAGGTGGCGAGCGCGGAGAGATTCAAGACGGTCGACAGGCTTCTCAGGGAGGCGGACAAGCAGGAGAAGGAGCTTCAGAGGAAGATAGATTCAACCGTTCACAAAGCGGTAGCCGAATTAGGCCTGGCCACCAGGAAAGACCTGGAAGAGATCCTGGAAACCTTGAAAAAGATCCAGGCCGAGGTGTCCTCCTCTGTAAAGACCGATGCAGGCTAACAGGTGTCTCCATTCAGACCGCGTGAGAGATACCAGGATCTAAAGCGCTACAGTGCTATCGCCAGGGTGCTTGTCCGTCATGGGTTCAAAGAAGTCCTCGACAGGCTGAGGGCTCGCTATCACGTCACGTTCGTCAAAGAAGAGGCCCGCAACGGGCGACCCACAGCGGAGCGGCTGCGCCTGGTTTTTGAAGAGCTGGGACCCACTTTTATCAAGTTTGCACAGGTACTCAGCAGCCGCCCCGATGTACTTCCCTCTGAAATTATCAAGGAACTGAGCAAGCTGCAGGATGATGTGCCCCCCTTTGCCTTTGAGAATGCCAGGGCCCTGATCGAGAACCAGTTCGGGCGCCCCGTCTCCGAGCTCTTTTCATCTATAGATGCCAGGCCGGCGGCGGCGGCCTCTCTCGCACAGGTGCACCGGGCCTGGACAACATCGGGTGATGAGGTGGTGATCAAAGTTCAACGGCCGGGCATCGTGAAGATGATCGAAACCGACATCCGCATACTCCGTGAATTTGCAGGCCTGGCGCACAAGCACGTTCCGGAAATCCGGTGCTTTGAACCGGTGCGGCTTGTGGACGGATTTGCACGAACGATACGCCATGAACTGGATTTCATCAGGGAAGGACGGAACATCGAGCGTTTCAGAACGTACTTCGCGAGTACACCGACGGTCTATATTCCCAGGGTGTACTGGGACCTGACCACACGCAAGGTACTGACCATCGAATTCATCGATGGGATCAAAATCTCGGAATTGGACCGCCTGGAGGCCGCCGGCCTTGACCGGAAGGCGATTGCCCTCAACGGGGCACATCTTACGCTGAAGGAGATATTCGAGTTTCATTTCTTCCATGCCGATCCTCACCCGGGCAATATCTTCGTTCTCAAAGACAACGTCATTGCGCCTGTTGACTTCGGCATGACGGGATTCATCGACGAGGAGACGGCCTATCAGATGAGCGGAATATTCGTTGCAGTGATGGAAAAGGATGTCGAGGAACTGGTTCTTCAATTGCGCTCCATCGGACTCGTCGAGCTTGAAGACTATTACAATTTCAAAATCGAAGTACGGGACCTACTGGAACGCTACTGGGGCGTGCCCCTGAATAAACTTGAAATCGGACCGATCATCAGTGAGCTTATGAGTGTCGTCCGCCGTTACAGACTGCGTCTTCCACCCGATTTCGCCATGATTGCAAAGGCGCTCCTGATGAGTGAAGGTCTGGGCAGGCTGCTGCACCCGGAATTTAACATAGTCGAAATTGCCAGGCCCTATGCCCGCAAACTTATCCTGCAAAGATTCGACCCGGGCAGACAATTACATGAACTCAAAAAGACGGCCGGCGATGCGTTCGCATTTTTTAAGGTCCTGCCTTCGGATCTGAGGGAATTATTTGCCATAATAAGAAAGGGAAAACTGGCGGTAAACTTCGAACACCGCGGGCTGGAGCTTCTTACCGACGAACTGGATCGGTCAAGCAACCGCATCAGTTTTGCCGTCGTGATAGCGGCGCTGATCGTTGGTTCGTCTCTTATCTTCCAGACACGGGTGGGGCCTACATTCTTCGGCTACCCCGTTCTCGGTCTCGGCGGCTTTCTTCTGGCTAGCATTCTCGGCATCTGGCTCCTCATCGGCATAATGCGGTCCAAGAGACTTTGAGGAGGCGGCTTGAACGTCCGGATTCGGAACTCTCTTTACACGCGGGAAGCTATGTGGATTCTCCGTAGTGAAAGCGGCGGGTCGCGACATGGCGGGCGTCACGAAATTCGACGCCTTCCATCTCCAGCAGGGCCCGCTTCATCGCGAGTCCCCCTTGGAAGCCGCCCAGGTCTCCATCGGAGCGGATTGCACGGTGGCAGGGTATGACGATGGGAAAGGGATTTGTTGCCAGGGCGGACCCGACGGCGCGGGCACCATTAGGATTATTGAGGCGCCTCGCGATGAGTCCGTATGTGCTGACCGAGCCCCTGGGAATGGCGTGCTCGGCACGTAATACTCTTTGCTGAAAGGCGGGGCAAAGGTCTAGCCGGATTGCATCGAGGGGAAACCCGATGTCCTCTCCCGCCATGAAGGCTTCAATCTGGTCCGCAAGGGTGTCTACCTCCCGACAGGATGAGGCGGCTGCGGCGGGGGAAAGTCTCTTGACTGCTTCGTCTGCCGGGTCGCCTGGTCTCGATAACACTATCCGGAGGATCGCGGGTTCCCGGCCGCGGACGGACCACAGGAGGACCACTGTGCCGAATACGGTGGTGCGCAGGCAGAAAGCGGACCGGTTCGGGTATGTGTTCATGGTCAATGGTTAAAGGACCTGCCCGGTCCGGAATCATTTTGCGGCATCTTTTTCCACCCGTTTGAAAACGCCGGGATTGCCATCCTGATTTAGAGAATCAATGGTGACTGTCTTCACTTTACCCCGTGGATCCACCTGGAAGGCCGCAAACCCCGGCTCGAGGCCGCAGTCATAGAGAGGTGAGATCAGTTTGACGGCAAAGGTGTCTTTATCCCAGTGATCGAGGGCCATTCTTACATTCCCTGGTCCCATCACCACCGCAAGTTTTCCGTCGGCGACATGGACATTCATCTTACCATAAACATTATTGGCATAATCCCCCTCGTATTTCGCGAGCGGCATTGCGGCGGAAGGTTGTTTCGGCTTTACGAGTTCCGCGCTTTTTGCCCGTTTCTTTATTTTTTCGAGCTCCGCCAGGGTTTCTGCGCTTATGTCCTTGACGGGCTTGCCGGCATAGAGGTCGATGAACCTCAAAGCAAGGAGTTCGGGTAGGTCTGTAACATAATTTGAGAGTATGACTATACCTATTTTCTGTTCGGGGACATAGGCGATCATGGTCTTCATCAGCGTTGCTCCGTTATGGAGGATTACCGGATAGGGCGAATGTTCCATGTAAATCCAACCCAGGCAATAAAACGCGTTCTTATGGACCTCGCCGCCGAGATTCATCACTGTCTTCGGGGAATGCACGACCTTCATGTTTGCCGCGGAAACGAGCGGTTTGCCGTCGATGGCACCGTTGTTCATCTGAAAGGTCAGCCATTTTGCCATATCCACGATGTTGGAATTTATCCCGCCCGCAGGACCGGCAATATAGCTCCAATCGAGAAATTCCCAATTCCGGGGCACCGCCAGGATCTTTTCGTCTTCAGCCGCGTGCAACGACGATACATCGAACGCGTCAAGAAAAGATTCCTTGTCCGCCGAGGAGTTGGACATCCCCAGCGGATCGAAAATTTGCGTCTTGAGGGCCTGCTCCCAGGTCTTGCCGGCGTATTTCGCCACAATGTCGCCCGCTACAAGCCACAGGACGTTCTGGTAGGCGTATTTTGAACGGAAACTGCTTACGGGTTCGATATGACGGACGGCCTGCTTTATGTACGGGCGGTCATAGCCAAGGAAGAAGAGCGGGTCGGCCGCATATCCCGGCATACCGCTGCGTTGAGAGAGCAGATCCAGAAGCTGGTATTCCCTGGTTACCCAGGGATCGTGCATCATGAAATCAGGCGCGTGATCGATGACCTTGTCTTCCCACCTGACGTCTCCTCTATCCACAAGCATGGCCATGAGCGTGGCCGTAAAGGCCTTGGAGGTCGATCCGATCTGAAAGATGGTGTTTTCTGTGACGGGGTCCTTACCGCCCGCCCGCTTGACGCCGAAACCTTTGGCGAATATGAGCGTGCCGTTGTCGACAATACCGATGGCCATGCCGGGGACCTTCCAATCGGTCATTGCTTTTGCCGCATACTGGTCGAAATCGGCCAATATTTTCTTCAGTTCCTCATCGGTCGGTTTTACGATCTTGTCCCGGGCAAACAGCATTCCCGCCTGCAGCACAAAGACCGCGAGGAGAATCACAAGCACTCTTTTCATTCGACCCCTCTTCTTGTTCAGTTTCCCAGGATGTCCCGGCGCAATTCCTCAAGTATCCCGTCGAGCGTGCTGACGATCCGTATTCCCCTGCGGCTCATCTCATCAAGGGCCGCCGCCGCGGTATCGACAGACACGCATCGGCACAGGCTTTCTATTATGGTTGTCTGGTAGCCCGCGGCAAGAAGGTCGAGGGCCGTTGCCTTCACACAGTAATCCGTGGCAAGCCCGTAAATGATCACCTTTTGGACCCCGTTCATCCGCAGCAGGGCGTCCATTTCCCCTCCCCGCTGAAACCCCGAGTAGCAGTCCGCATCCCGGTCGTGTGCCTTCTTCACGACAGCAAGAAAGAGATCGTCGTCTAGCAGCAGACGCGCATTCTCTGTCCCCTGGACGCAATGGGGCGGCCAGAGGTCCTGCTGCTTCCCATCCACCATCGTTGTTTCGAAAGGCTTCTTTCCCGGGTGGCGTGTCGCAAAGGAGATGTGATCGGGCGGGTGCCAATCCTGCGTACCGAAAACAGGCAGGCCAAGGTCCCTGAGGATCCGGGTAGCCGCTTCGGCGCTCTTTACGTAACCTTCGTCGGAGCCGGGCACCGCCAGGCTGCCCTGTTTCCATTCTGTGAAGTCGCCCTGTATATCAACGACGATGACGCCCCATTTCGTCATTTTCTTCCTCCAAAAGGTTTGACGCCTCATGGTAATGCCGCCGGAGGGCATGATGCGCCTTTGGCCGGGATAGTTCTCCGTTTCAGGAAAGCATCATCCCTGAATATTAAAAGACAGGCGTCCAATTATCAAGAAAAGATTGCGGGAAGCCCCTTGAATACAGGATTGGTGGATCAGAGGCGTACAATATCCGGGGAGCTTGTCGTGACCCGCTCGAGTCCGTGCGCCCCTACGATGAGGTCGATCTCGATCCCTACGGCACCATGGCCGGGAAGAACGAACTTTGGTTCAAAGGCAAAGACCATCCCTTCTTCCAGGGTCCTGCTGTGGCGTGCGGTCAGGATGGGCAGCTCGTTGATTTCAAGACCGAGGCCGTGGCCGATGAATGCGACCTGGCCTTCGCCGTGGCCCATGAAGTTTTCCTCGAGGCCCGCCTTCTTTGCCGTCTCAAGGGCCCGCGAAAAGATCTCAATACAATCGGTTCCGGGCCGGGCAAAGGTCATTACA
>DNYO01000065.1 GCA_003506795.1 Deltaproteobacteria bacterium | reverse complement strand
CTCCAGGCGATTGAGCTGCATGAGTGCGGTAGCCTTACCCTGGAGTGCCCCGGTATCCCCGGGAGTCTTCTTCAGGATAGTGTCGAATTCCGAAATGGCTCCGGCCGACATTCCTCGTTTCAGCATGAGATATGCCAATTTTTGCCGCGTCCGTACACGGTTGGGATCGGCTTTCAGCGCTTTGCTGTACTCGAGAAAGGCCATGCCGGGATTTCCCGTCTTCAGGTAGGTGTCTCCCATCCGTTCAAATGCTTCAGGATCATTGGCCGGTGGCAGCGTCGCTTCGAGGTCGGTATCGTCAACCTCGTTTTTGAATTGCTGTTGTTCGATGACCCGCTGATACTGCCTGTCAACGGCGGCGGTGCGGGACGTTCCGCATCCTGAAACAAGCAAAAGTGCGATTACCATGACCACCACAGATGAAGTGCCTGTGAACCACTTTCCCGTGAAATGTTTTCTCGTTAGAACCATTGTTCCCTCCCAGCCAGGTGGTCCGTGGGCACTGAATCCCCGGTGTGCCGTATTACAAGGAGTTCCCGAACGAACTTTGCTGACAGGTCGGCCGTTTCTTTGGGGGTCGTCTTGCGGTCGAATTCTTTATTGCCGCCCGTGGGTACCATCTTGAGAAAATCGGGTTCCAGCTTTGCGGCCTCGAGGTTGACCGGTTTGGCTGTTCGTGTTTTCGCCCGTGCTTTTTTGGCTTCCTTGATGGACCGCGTCATCTTTTCCACAAAGCGATTCTTCGCCCGGACCGGAGCCAGATCCTCTGACGAAATCTCCCCGGGGACGGCGGCAGAGAATGTTTTTACCTCCAGCCCGTCCAGTTGCTGCTGTATCTGTTCCAGCGCGGTGGGTATCCCCTCAGTCGTATGTGCCAGTCTAAGTTCGGTGATTGCCAGATCCTTCTCGCCAAGCGCCGCATAGGCAATGGCAAGATTGTTATGCATTTGCTCGTTGTTCTCAGTGAGGGCGATGCCCTCCTGCAGAATCTTCACCGCCCCTTCGTAATCTCCCTTGAGAATAAGAGAATAGCCGAGATTATTGTATGCGTAATGCTCTCCCGGTGCGAGTCTCATGGCCGTCCGGTATGCCTCTGCGGCCCTGTCGAATTCTTTCAGATTATCGTAAGAGACGCCCATGCCATTGTAGGCAAAGACGTACCCGGGGTCGATCATGACCGTTTTCGTGAATTCCTCAATGGCTTCCTGGTGCCTGCCCCGCAGCTGGTAATGGACAGCGAGACGATAATGGGAATCGGGGTTGCCCCGTGCGGGTCTCACCTGCAACATAAAGGCGGATGCCTGCGCGGCCGCTTTCTCATCCGTGGCCGTCTCGTCTTTCGGTCCCCAGAACTTCAGGAAGCCGAGAAGACCTTTCGTTGAGGAACATCCTGTGGTCATACCGGCAAGAATTACGAAACATATAATGATACGTGTCATCAATTTCAAATCAATTTGTTTCATATCGTCCTCCGCCTTTCGTGCTTCCCTCTTAGTGTGGTCATCCAGGACTTTTACCCTTTCCATACCCTGAATGCCTGGATGAGCGCCGGTCCCACGAGTACCAGGAACAGGGAAGGGAAGATCAAAAATATCGTCGGAAAAAGAAGCTTGATCGACAGGGTTGCCGCCAGCTCTTCCACCTTCTGTATCCTTTTCGTCCTCATCGAGTCTGCCTGAACATGCATGGCCTGAGCGATATTGGTGCCGAATTTCTCGGTCTGGATGAGGAGCGTTGTAAAGCTCTGCACATCTTCGGAGTCGCATCTCATGGCAAGGTTCCTCAGGGCGTCCCGCCTGAGCTTGCCCGCCCTCAATTCGAGCATGAGAGTCTTGAGCTCCTCACTTAAGGCGAGGTGCCTGAGCTTCAATTCCTCTCCCACACGGTTGATGGCGGAGTCAAGACCCATGCCCGCCTCAGCGCATATGACCATCAGGTCGAGGCCATCGGGGAAACCGCGGGAGATCTGGTCTTTCCTGCTCCTGATCCTTATTTTCAGCCACAGGTCGGGGAGATAAAACCCGACGAGGGCAAGAATTACCATGATGATTATGATCTGAAAAGGCAGGACTTTCCTGAAAAACGCGAAGTTGAAGAGTGCGGACATAACCGGCAGGAGGATTGCACAGAAGACCTTTGTGCCGTAAAAGATCATGACGATGTTCCTGAACCTGCTTAAGCCTGCCTGCATGAACCTGTGCCTGAGGCGTGTGATCTCCGCCTCCTGTTTGGGCCTGGCAAGGAACCCCAGACCCTTGATGAACTTTCCGAATATCTGTCGGGCCATATCGTTGAAGGTACTGCCGGTCTCACCCTCTTTGAGACCCTCTCTTTCTATCTTTCTGAGAACGTCGCGGCGGTTCTTCAGGGACGACGCATACAGGAAGATACCCAGGATGAAAAGAAGGGTCATGCCGAAGACCAGGGCGGGTATGAAATACGTTAGAGTTGTCATCGTGCTCCTCCTTTCAGACTCTGATGTTGACCATCTTCCTTATTACCGCCGCGCCGAGACCCATCATACACAGTGCGATGATGATGAATACCTTGCCCATCGGGTCGTGCACCAGACCCTGCAGATATTCTCCATTTATGAGGGTCAGGGCAAAAACCACTATGAACGGCAGCGCGAGGAGTATGATGGCGGAGAGTCTTCCCTCGGCGCTTAAAGCCTTTATCTTGCCCAGAAGTTTGAATCTCTCACGCATGAGACGTGCTATGTTCTCAAGTATGTCGGCAAGGTTGCCTCCGCTCTCCCTCTGTATGATCACGGAAACGGTGAAAAACTTGAGGTCAGGCGTGTCGACGCGCGCTGTCATGTTTTTTAGGGCCTGATCCACGGACGCGCCAAAGTTTATCTCATTTATGACGTGCATGAACTCAGTGCCTATGGGTTCATCGAACTCCTGTGCGACCATCTGGAGCCCGCCGGAGAATGCATGCCCGGCCCTCAGCGAACGGGCCATGAGGTCGAGTGCGTCGGGGAGTTGTCTCTCGAATTTTGCGACGCGTTGCCGTTTTTTCACAAGGAGGTAGAGAAACGGTATGGCGGCGGCTGCCATGGCGAAGAGGACGGACATGAGATGTCCGCGGGTAATCGCGGAAAGGATGAGATAAGAGGAAAGGGTGATAACACTGGATATGAGCAGGAATGCCGCAAGGGACAGCCGCGAATTTGCCTTCATCACAAGGTCATCAAGCTGGTGCATGACCGGGATCTTTGAGAGCAGAGCGTGGACGTTGGTAATATCACTAAACGTTCGCCGTCTGATAATATCGTTCGTCTGGTTCTGGAACCCGGTGACAGCGACCCGTTGGAGCCTTTTTCCCAGCACCCGTGACCCGGGATCCCATTTCGGCCGGAAGAGAAGCAGCATCCCTTCTATCACGCATATGGCCGCTACAAAAAGTCCCGTTCCTATTATCCATTCCATGGCTTTCTCCTCTTTAAAGTTCCAGCTGTATGGGGGTGCGGAACATCTCGCTTGGAACCGGTATGCCGCTTGCCTTAAACCTTTCCACGAACCGCGGGAGCACCCCGCCTATTCTGAAGCGGCCTTTCACCATACCGTCGTCGTGAACCCCGGTTTGTTCGAAGCTGAAGATCTCCTGCATGGTGATTATGTTCCCTTCCATGCCCACGATCTCCTGGAGGGAAACGACCTTTCGTGTGCCGTCAAGGAGCCGTTGGAGATGAAAGACGACATCGATCGCCGAGGAGATATACTGTCTGACCGCCTCATGAGGAATGTTGAG
>DNYO01000020.1 GCA_003506795.1 Deltaproteobacteria bacterium | reverse complement strand
GCTGTCGCCGCCTTACTTTTTGTAGTGGAGCATTTTGTCGCCATGATTCCCCCTCGCTTAGTTTTTTGTAGCGTAAAACTATTTATTTTTTATTGTATATCAATTAAACATTCTGTCAAGAAAGAATATGAAAAAAAAGGTATTTATTTCAATTTAGTTGCGGCGAAAGAGATAACGAATCTTATGAACGCTCTCTACGAATGCTTTAATTAAGAAACTTCTGGCCAGGTAGAGAACAAACGTGAGGACGATGCTTGCAGACAGGAGGATAAAGAACAGGCGGTATTGATGCGAATGCAATGCGGTGCCCTGCATCGTAAGCATCAGTGTTCCCGGCAATCGTGCAAAAATGTTTATAAGGATAAAATCGATTAACCTGATATGGGTAAGCCCCAGCAGATAGCATAAAGAATCTTTTGGAAAACCCGGGATAAGAAAGAGAATAAAAGAAACGTTGAGCCCTTTGTGTGTGACAAAAAAATTAAACTTGTCTATGTAAGCTTTTTTGACGATCTTCTCCACAAACCGTAATCCCAACATTCGCGATATTGCAAACGCAGCCAGAGAACCGACGGTGAGACCGATAGTGGAATAGATCGTACCTAACGTGTTGCCGAAGATGAGTCCTCCCACGAAACCGGTTATCTCTCCGGGCACCGGCGCAAAAACAACTTGAAGAGATTGAATCGCCATGAAGACGACCGCGGCAAAAGGACCGAAGGAAAGGATGAAGAGACGCAATTTTTTATAATCGAAAAAGAAACGGTAATAGGTAAATATTTCCTTCCACCCTCCCTCCTGATAGGAATAAAAGATGAGAAAAACGAGGAGGAGTGTGAGCAATGCAAGGATGGAGCGCAGCACACGGGAAACTATTTTTGATTTAACGAGTGAAGTTCTGATCAATTTTGAACCGCGACCGTCCGCAGAACTTCATCAACGGTTGTAAGCCCTTCAGTGAGAAGAATGAGGCAATACTCCTTGAGGGCCTTCATGCCGCTCCTGACCGCCGCGTCCCTGATTGCCAGGGTATCCGCGCCTTCTGCTATAAGGTGCCTGAGTTCCTCGTTGATCATGAGGACTTCATAAACCCCGACCCTTCCCTTATATCCCGTCCCCGAGCATACATCGCACCCTTTTCCCTTGTGGAGAATCGTGTCCTCACTGAGACCCAGGTATTTCAGTATCATGGGGTCGGGCGTGTAGGATTCCTTGCACTTTCCGCAGATTCTCCGGACGAGACGCTGGGCTACGATGCCGATGACGGAGGTGGAGATAAGAAAAGGCTCAATGCCCATTTCGGTGAGACGCATGAATGTGCTGGGAGCATCATTCGCGTGAAGGGTGGTGAAGACGAGATGGCCTGTAAGCGCCGCCTCGACGGCGATCTTCGCGGTCTCCGTGTCCCTCGTTTCACCGACGAGAATTATGTCGGGGTCCTGCCTTAAGAATGCCCTGAGCACGCGTGCAAAGTCGAGCCCGATGTCAGAGTTCACCTGCACCTGGTTGACACCTTCAAGATCGTATTCGACGGGGTCTTCCACGGTGGAGATGTTGACGCCGATATCGTTGATCTCGGCGAGAGAACTATAAAGTGTGGTGCTTTTCCCCGATCCCGTCGGACCGGTGACGTATATGATACCGTAAGGCTTCTTGATCATGTCACGCACCAGGTCGAGAACCGGCGCGTGCGAAATGAGCTTGTCGAGACCCATCGTTGTGTTCGTCTTGTCGAGGATCCTGGTACAGATCTTTTCGCCGAATTTCGTGGGGACGGTAGACACACGAAAGTCGACTGACTTGCTGCCGAGCTTGATGGTGATCCTGCCGTCCTGGGGAAGCCTGCGCTCCGTTATGTCCAGTTTTGAAATGATCTTGACCCTGCTGATCAGCGGCAGCTGCACCTTTTTCGGGAGCATCATCTCCTCGCGGAGAACGCCGTCGATGCGATATCTCACACGCAGTCCCCGTTCCATCGGCTCGATATGTATATCGCTGGCCCCCTTCTTCAAGGCCATGGCAATGATGTTATTGGTAAGTCGGATTATTGGAGCGCCCTCGGCTTCACGGGCCAGATCGGTGATGCCCGAATCATCTTCCTGGCCATCATCGAACTCAACGTCTTTCATGATGTCCGATTGGATGTGGTCCATGGAATCGAGAAAATCATCGAGGTTGACCTCGGGTTTTTCTTCGACGAGCGGTTTGGTAATGCTCTTGTACTCACCCTCCATGAACTGTTTAAAATCGTCGTCCGTGACGATGACCTGATCGATGGCCATACTTTTCGTAAACTTCGCCTTTATGAGTTTGCGCGCCTCATCGAGGGCGAGAATGTCCTGGGGGTTCACCATGGCAAGCGTCAGGCTTCCGTTGCCGTATGAGGTGGCCAGCATCTTGTACTTCACGGCAATCGGCTCCGGTATGACGGTGATGAAATCAGGGTCGAGCCTGAGCGTCTGCATGGACACGACGCCCATCGTCTTCTGCGTGTTCATCTCCTCGATCCGCTCCGCCACTATCTTATTGATGGAGATGGATATGCTGGGATGTTCGAGCAGCAGGGCGTCAAAGTCCTTCTTCTCGAGGACGAAAAGTTCCGTGGCCGCGATGGCGATAACCGTAGCCGAGCGAGGTTTGCCGGTTAAGAGCGCCATCTCGCCGAAGCAGGCCCCCATGCCCAGGGTCGCGATAGTGAGATCGACGCCGAGGTTCTGTTCCCGTTTCTTTACTTCAACCTGGCCGTTCTTGATGATAAACATGGCATCGCCGGAAGCCCCTTCGCGAACGATGGCCGTATTCGGGGGATAGACTCTTTCCCGTAGTTTCGTTGAAAGTTTTTCCAGATCGCCGTCTTCGAGAGCCCGAAAAAGTTCCGTGTTCTTGAGCGACGAAACCCTGTCCATTACAGCACTCATAAAGGTACCTTCAGGAGTCCTGAGCCGCAGTGTTTCATTCGTCCCTGAGCCTCACCGGATATTGAGTTTGCCAGGCCGGCGTGAACCGGCCTGGTGAAAATTATAAAGAATATTTTCTAAAATAGTAACAGTTATTTTCGATCGCCGGCGCTGCCTTGCAGGCAGGCCGGAGAACGGATTTTTTATTGATGAAGAAGATTCTTCGTCTTCGATGTCAATGCCTTGATCGCGTCTTTGAGGCCGTCTATTGTAAGCTCATACATGGGGAAGAGCTTGCCGATGGTATCGACGGTGTAATGCCCCCAAAAGTTTTTGTGAGTCGGGTTAAGCCATACGGAGTGGGGAAAATGGTCGCGAATTCTCGACAGCCAGTCAAGGCCGGGTTTCTCGTTGGTTGAAAAATAGTCTATGCAGCCGTTTACCTCGAAAAGCTCCGAATAAGCCATCCGCGCATCGCCGACAAGTATCAGTTTGTAGTTCTTGTTGTAAAGGGAAAAGAGCTTTTCCGTCGGCACGTTCTTATAGTTCGCCATGTCTTCATAGAGATCCTGGTAGATGCAGTTGTGAAAGAAGTAGTAGCGGAACTCCTTGAAGTGGTTTGCCTGGGTTGCGGCGGAGAAGAGCTTTTCGCACAACTCCGTGTAGGGCAGCATGGATCCGCCCGTGTCCATGAGGAGAATAATGCGTACCGAATTTTCCCGCGACTTGTTGAAGACGAGCTCGATCTCGCCGCCTTCCTTTGCCGTCTTGTCGATGGTCTCATCGATGTCGAGCTCTTCCTCGGAGCCCTCGCGCTTGAGTTCGCGCAGCTTCTTAAGGGCCATCTTCGTCTGTCGCACATCGAGGATGATATCGTTGCGATAGTTGCGGAACCTGCGCTCCGTGGCAACCTTGGAGGCCGACTGCATCCATGACTCTCCTCCGACCCTGATCCCTCCGGGATGATACCCGTAGGCGCCGAAGGGAGATTTACCTCCCGTGCCAACCCATTTACTCCCGCCGTCGTGGCGCTCTTTCTGCTCTTTCAGCCGTTCCCTGAACTGGCGCATCAGTTCTTCCAGGTCGTGGGTGCGTCTGAATTCCTCGAGC
>DNYO01000322.1 GCA_003506795.1 Deltaproteobacteria bacterium | reverse complement strand
CAAGGGGCAAAATGGCGAAGAGCTCAAGTACTCACCGCGGTCTCAGAAAGAGCTCACGGATATCAAGGGGATAGTCGCCAGGGCGGTGGGAATTAACGAAGAGCGCGGCGACAAGATCGAGGTTCTCAATGTCCCCTTCGAGGCGGAAGGTCTTGCCGACGAAAAAGGACTCCTTGATGCAGCGGAACGGAAAGAAATGATATTCAGTTTCAGCAAGTATGGCTTCTATGCCCTCATTCTTGCGGCACTCTTCTTCTTCGTGATAAGGCCGATCATGGGGTTCTTGAAGTCCAGGGCCGATCGGGCACCGCTCTACCAGGTCAAGGACATATATGTGAAGAGCGGCAATGCGGTCTCGGGTGACCAGCCTGCCGCTATAGAGAACAAACAGCAGGCGGCGCTCAACGATGTCATGCGGGACAAGACCGTCGTCGGCTCCGTCATCAAGGAATGGGTCAAGGAAGGAACATAGGCAATGAACGTTGAAGATCTTTCGGGAGTCAGAAAGGCAGCTATCCTCCTTCTCACCATGGACGACGACGTCACGAAGGAGGTAATGAAGAACCTCGACGAACAGGAGATAGAGGCCATAGGCAAGGAGATTACCAATCTCAAGCTCATCCCCGACCACGTGGTCCACAGGGTCCAGGAAGAGTTCATGACAAAGGTCTCCAGGAAGAGCAAGAACGTCGTCGGCGGGGAGAGCAAGTTCCGGCTCCTCGTCAAAAAGAGCTTTGACGAAGAAAAGGCCGAGATTCTCCTCGGCAACCTGGATACGAAGAAGGGTGTCCCCGGGGAGTTCCTGAAACGCTGCGACCCGAGGGTCCTGGCGAACGTGATCAGGGAAGAACACCCGCAGACCATGGCGCTTGTGCTGTCAGTCCTGGGAACAAAGAAGGCCGGAGACGCCATAAGCTGTCTCCCCGAGAGGGTCCAGACGGAAGTCGTGGTGCGGATGGCACACCTGGAAAAGGTGGAGTTGAAGATCCTCGCGGAGGTTGAAAGCGTAATACGGGAGCAGCTCGAAAGTACCATGGGCGGGGCCGAAGGAAAGCAGCTCGGCGGTGTCGAGGTTGTGGCCAGTATCCTCAACCAGATGGACAGAACGCTTGAATCGGAGCTTCTGGGCAAGCTGGAGGAGACCAACCCTGAACTGGCCGAGCGGATACGGCAGCTCATGTTCACCTTTGAAGACCTTGCCAATCTCGACGACAGGAGCATCCAGGTGCTTCTCAAGGAGATCTCGTCAGAGGATGTGGGCCTGGCCCTCAAGGGCGCCTCCGACAGCATGAAGGAGAAGATATTCTCCAACATGTCCGAGCGGGCGGCGGCCATGCTCAAGGAAGATCTCGAGGCCATGGGCCCCGTTCGTCTCTCCGATGTGGAAAAGGCCCAGGTGAAGATAGCCATGATCGCGAAGAAGCTCGAAAGCGAAGGCAAGATATTCCTCTCCCGGGGGAGCGAAGAATTCATTTGAAAGACCAGAATACTGAACCCTTTACCTTATACGACCTGGGCGGAGAAATGCCGGAAGAGAAATTTTCGGGGTTCGTCAGGTTTTTTGACGAAGAGGCAAGTCCCGTCGATGATGAGAAAGAATCCCCCGCGCCAACAATAAACATGGAAGAAGAGGCCCGCCGGGTTTTTGAAGAGGCCTTTGCGCAGGGCGAGAAGGCCGGGCACGAAATGGGAATGAAAAAAGTGGAGCCCCTCATCAAGAGGCTTGGCGGTTTCATGGCAGAGCTGTCCCTGTTCAAGGAGGAACTCGTGAAACGGGCTGAAAATCTATCCACGGATATGGCTCTTATATTCGCGGAAGCGATCATCCTCAGGGAATGCCGGGAGCATCACGACGCGGTCCTCAGGATGATCAGGAAGGCCCTTTCCCTCTGCGAGGAACGAAGCGGCACCACAATTCGTCTGCGCCGGGAGGATGCCGAGTATGTTTCTTCCGGTGAGGAGTTGGGTCAGTTCAAGATCGTCAGGGATGACACGATGCACGAACCGGGGTTCATCATCGAGACGAACTTCGGGGATATAGATGGACGGATCTCTGTCCAGATCGAAGAGCTTAAGAAAGAGTTTATTAATGGAAACGTCAGCTGACCGGACTTTGTCCCTGACCAGGGACATGCTGTCCAGCATCTATCCCTACCGTGTTTACGGAAAGGTGAACCAGGTGGTGGGGCTCGTTATTGAGGGAAAAGGACCCATTTCATCGGTGGGCGATTCGGCGCTCATTTATCCCGTAGACAGTGCGGTTCCCATCGATGCCGAGGTGGTGGGTTTCAGGGAAGGCAAGACGCTTCTCATGCCGCTTGGCGACATACGGGGAGTCGGCATTGGTTCCCGGATACTCTCCAGGAAGAAGACCGTGGACGTCGCCGCCGGCGAGGGTCTTCTCGGCCGGGTTATCGATGGGCTCGGCAACCCCATGGACGGGAAAGGTCCCCTCCAGTGCTCGGAATCCGTTCCCATCTATCGTGAGACCGTAAACCCCATGCGCAAGAAGCGCATCACGGAGCCCCTCGATCTCGGCATCCGCAGCATCAACGGTCTGCTTACCTGCGGAAAAGGTCAGAGGATAGGTATTTTTGCCGGTTCCGGCGTGGGTAAAAGCGTGCTCCTGGGCATGATCGCCCGCCATACCGAGGCGAATGTGAACGTCATCGGGCTTATAGGCGAGCGCGGTCGGGAGGTGCGGGAGTTTATCGAGCGTGACCTGGGCGACGGCATAAAGAACTCCGTGGTCGTCGTCGCCACATCGGATCAGCCCCCCCTTATAAGGGTGAGGGGAGCCTTTCTTACGATCGCGCTCGCCGAGTATTTCCGCGACAGGGGGAACGATGTTCTTTTACTCATGGATTCCCTGACCCGTTTCAGCATGGCACAGAGGGAGGTGGGCCTTGCCATCGGCGAACCGCCGACCTCGAAGGGATACACGCCAAGTGTATTTTCGCTGCTGGCGAAGGTCCTCGAAAGGGCGGGAAACGGCGAGGGAAGCGGAACGATGACAGCAATCTATACGGTTCTGGTGGAAGGCGACGATCTCGACGATCCCATCGCCGACGCCGCACGGTCCATCCTCGACGGTCACGTGGTGCTGTCCCGCAAGCTCGCCGACGCAAACCACTATCCGCCCATCGACGTCTTGAGAAGTGTAAGCAGGCTCATGAAAGACATCAGTCCGAAGGACCAGACGGAGTACGCAAGCCGGATAGTCGAGATCCTTGCCGAATTCGAACGCGCCGAAGACCTCATCAATATCGGGGCGTACACCCCGGGGAACAACCAGAAGATTGACCATGCGATCACCATGATCGACAAGGTCAGGACCTTCCTTCAGCAGGGCGTGGATGAACGGGTGGCCCTCGAAGAAACGCTGAACAGCATGAAGATATTGTTTTATGTATAGGAGACGGGTAATAGGTAATGGGTTATGGGTTATGGGAAAGGATAGACTGGTGCAGAGGTCGGGACCATACCGTTTTAACCACCCTCCGCGTCTTTTACGTCATTCCGGCGAAGGCCGGAATCCAGGAAAACCTGTGTACCCAAGGAAACTCATGGTATAGCGATGGAAGGGACGATGCAGACAGACAGTCGAGTGGCTTTACCAACAATCCTTTTACAGGAGGCAGGTACGTGTAATGGGTTAGAGGGATGCTTTCCTGTTTTTCCCATAACCCATAACCTATAACCTATAACCCGCCTCATGGACCGCAAGCGCATAGACCGGATCATCGAGATCAAGGAAAAGGTGAAGAAGGACAAGGAACGCGAGATCGAAGAGGCCGCTTCAAGGATGGCGGCTATCTGCGATGAGATAGTGGTCCTTGACAGGCAGATCGAAGCAAATTACGGGAAGTTCTGCGGGCCGCTTTCGGGCAACGACTTTGCCGTGATAAGAGACTACCTCGAATACCTCGATGTCTCGAAGACGTCCCTCATCTGCGAAAAGGCATCCATGCAGGAGACCCTCGATATTCTCTACCAGGAGTTTTACGAGTTCGCCCGGGAACTGAAAATGCTCTCCAAACTTCAGGATAAGATCATAAAAGCCTTC
>DNYO01000265.1 GCA_003506795.1 Deltaproteobacteria bacterium | reverse complement strand
GAGATCGGCGCTGTCTATGTCGCGCCTCTCGACGAGGATCTCCCCGAGCCTGCGGTGGTCCTCCCCGCTTAAGGAGTCCTCGCTGTCTATCATGGCGATGTCGACCCGGCTCGCGTCGTCGACGAAGATGAAGACGTCCCGTATGGCGTCGATCCCCCTGTCGGTGGTGAGGATGATGTCCCAGGAGACGTAGCAGCGCTCCGGGTCGATATCGCCCAGGGGGGGTATCCCGTCAAGCCCGGCGAATATCCTCGACTCGCCCAGGAACTGCAGTTCGTTGAGGAGAAGGAGCGGGTTCGTGCCCGTTAAGAATATGTCCTCCGAAGGGACGAAGCGCACGCGGAAGGTGCACTCCGGCTCCCTGGGGGGTAACGACGAAGCCTCCCCTGCCGGTGAATCGTCAGCCGGGTTCTGAATGGGGGGATTGTGCCGGGGGTCCCTTCCGAAGGCATGGAAGGAATCGATGAGTGTCTGTGCATCCTGTGGCAGGGAGGCTTCGTCGGAGGGGGCTTCTATCATGAGGCGTATGAGGTCCCTGGCCCTGAGCGTCAGGCTGATGAGCTCCCCCGTTACCGGGAGCCTGCCCTCGCGCACGTCGTCAAAGACCGCCTCTATCGTGTGGGTGAAGCGGGCCACGTCCTCGAAACCGAACATGGCGCCGGAACCCTTTATCGTGTGGAGGGCCCGGAAGACCCTGCCTATGAGCTCGGAGTCGTCGGGGGCCTCCTCGAGTTCCAGGAGGGCGGCCTCGAGGTCGGAGAGGAGCTCGAAGGCCTCCTCGATGAATGCCTGCGCGTGGGTGTCCATCATGGCGCCACCTCCTGTGTCCTCTGCCAGAGGCAGGGGCCGCCTGTGCACCCGGAGCCGCGGATGAGACCCGACGACGCCATGACCTCACCGACGGCGGGGGACACGTCCGCCAGCCTCACCGGTACGGACGTCCTGTGCGCCGCGCACAGGAGCTGGAAGAGCGACAGGTCGCACCGGGTGACGTAGGCGAGATTGACGGTGAGGCCGGAGGCCGCCGCGAGTTCCCCGACGAGGACCTTTTTGAGCTCGACGGCGTTCTGGATGGTCACATCGCCGTAAAGGGTGAGGACTGTCCCGTCCTGTGTGTGTTCGACCCTGCTATCCATTATTCATCTCCCTGGGACGTGGTTTTTTCTGACATACTCTCTTTGTCGGCGGAACAGGGATCCGAGAATATGCGGCGGCACACTGATTGTGACGTAGGAATTCCCTCAAAAAAACGTAGGAATTGTCCTACGCATGATAATGTCGAAATTCTTTTTCTTGACCGCAGGCTGTCAGTAGGAAGAAAATGAAGGTATGGATATAACGCGGGAGCACGTGGAGACGATAGTCGCCATACTTACGGGCATAGGATTAAGCGCGGCATGCGGTTTCAGGATCTTTCTGCCGCTGCTTGCCCTTAACCTTGCCGCCATGTCCGGGTACGTCGGTCTCGCTCCGGGATTCGAATGGATTGGAGGATACCAGGTTACAATAGCCTTTTCCCTGGCGACGGTACTCGAGATCGTCGCGTACTATGTCCCCTGGCTCGATAATATTATGGACGCCATCGCTTCGCCTGTGAGCATAATTGCGGGCACCATAGCGACTGCATCGTTGTTGACCGACATACCGCCTTCGCTGAAATGGACCATATCGATCGTCGCCGGCGGCGGGATAGCCGGTCTCCTGCAGGGCGCGACTGTCGCGCTGCGCACCAAATCATCTCTTTTTACCGGGGGCCTGGGTAATTTCATCGTAGCGAGCTTTGAGCTCCTGGCATCGGCGATCGTCTCCTTTCTTTCCCTCATCCTCCCCGTCGTCGCCTTCATTCTTGCCATGGTACTCGTCGTCTATTGCCTTTTGTTGGCCCGCCGGGTCTATGTGAAGAAGAGAAAGGCGGGTAATGGGTAATAGGTTATGGGTTATGGGAAAGGCGAAAGAAGACGGGTTGCACCTATTACCGGTGGTTCACGTTGTTTCTTCCCGGTATTGCCTTATTGCCTCGAGGAAGAGGTCTCCGTATTTGTCGAGTTTTGCCTGGCCTATACCTGATATGGTCAGCATCTCCTCAGGCGTGCCGGGAAGGCGGGTGACCAGTTCCTTCAGGGTGCTGTCATGAAAGACGGTGTAGGCGGGGATTGAGGACTTTCGGGCCAGTTCGAACCGTAATGAACGAAGACGCTCCCACAGGGCGGGGTCGAATTCAAAAGAAGTCTGAGCTCCTTCGGCGTGTGCACCGGGCAGGCTTCGGGATACTTTCTGCTTTGTGCTTTTCTTTACCGGGACGGGGTCTTTGCGCAGCTCGAACACCTGCTTCCCTTTGAGGACGGGGCCACAGCTTGCCGAAAGGCGAAGGCCGCCTTTCTTTTCCATATCCACCTTCATGAGCCCCGCTGCGACGAGCTGCCTGTAGACGGACCTCCATTCAAATACTGAGAGTTCCTTGCCTATACCGAACGTGGAAACCGTGTCGTGTCCGAAGGCGCGAACCTTTGGCGTATCCTTGCCGACGAGAACGTCTATGAGATGGTTGGCGCCGAACATTTGACCTGTTCTGTACGCGCATGACAGGGCCTTTTGCGCAACCAGGGTGCCGTCAACCACCTCCACGTTTCCGAGGCATATGTCGCAATTGCCGCAAGGTCCGGGAAAGATCTCCCCGAAGTAGCCGAGCAGGACCTGCCTGCGGCATCTCGCGGTTTCCGAGTAACCCAGCATAGCCTCCATCTTCCGGTACTGAACGGCCTTGAAATCGTCATTCCCGGATGAACCCTCAAGCATCTGCCTGAGCATGACCACATCGGCAAGACTGTATACCATCCACGCGTCCGCGCTTTCCCCGTCGCGCCCCGCGCGCCCGGTTTCCTGGTAATAGCCCTCCAGGGTCCTGGGAAGGTTGAGGTGGGCGACGAAGCGGATATCCGGCTTGTTGATGCCCATGCCGAAGGCTATCGTTGCCACCATTATGACGCCCTCCGATTGGAGAAACTCTCTCTGGTTTTTGAGCCTGTCTTCCCGATTGAGGCCCGCATGATAGGGAAGGGCGGAAAAACCTTTGCCTCGAAGGAACGCGGCGATCTCCTCGGTCTTTCTTCTCGTCATGCAGTAGACGATGCCCGATTCTCCGGGGTGCTCCGACCTCATGAAGTCAATTAACTGCTCTTTTTCTTTGTCCTTGATCTCCACCCGGTAACGGATATTGGGCCTGTCAAAGCTCGTGATGAACCGCCTTGCCTTCGCGAGGCGCAGTTTGTCGATTATTTCTTTCCTTGTCGTTTCATCAGCGGTTGCCGTCAATGCCACCCGGGGAACATCGGGGAACATTCCGGCCAATACGCCCAGTTCGAGATACTCGGGCCTGAAGTCATGGCCCCACTGGGAGACGCAGTGGGCCTCGTCTATGGCGAAGAGACACACCTTTATCCTGCCAAGGAGTCCCATGAAACTGTCCGTGACGAGTCTCTCCGGAGCCACGTACAAAAGATCCAGCCGGCCCTCCACGGCCCGTTGTTCGATGGAACGTGAATCGCGGAAACCCTGGGTGGAATTCAGGAACCCGGCCCTGATGCCGAGTTCGCTCACCGCATCCACCTGGTCCTGCATCAGCGCGATAAGCGGCGAGATCACAACGCAAATACCCGGCCGGATCAGCGCCGGGACCTGGTAGCACAGGGATTTTCCACTTCCCGTGGGCATGAGGACGAAGGCGTCTCCCCCCTCCACAAGATGGTTAATGACCTCTTCCTGATGAGGACGAAAGGAGCTGTACCCGAAATATTTCTTCAAGATGTCCCGGGGAGATGTGTGAATATCTGTTTTTTCCATAAATAACCTCGTGCAATAGGCGGGGAGTTACTCGCAGTAGATTACCCTATGAGGGACGATTTTAGCTATACTTCAGATATATTACTTTTCTTTTTTATATTCCCGATGATATTTATTTATAACATCAGGATGGGACATTTTTATCAGTCTTTCTCTCCCAAAAAGCCGAAATCAGACGGTAATTGACACCGATCTAATATAAGAAGGCAAGCAATTCCAAAGACTTAGGAGTTTGTGCCTGCCTTGACTTAGCCTCGAATGACATGGTGTAATATGTACGTTCACCGTGTCAGGCCTCGCACCCATTCAGGTCGGACCCCCCAAAAAACCCCGTGGGTCCACGGCTTTGAGAAAAAGGAGGTACTTGAGTCATGGCCGACAATCAAGGTATCAACAGACGGAATTTCCTCAAAATTATCGGTATTTCAGGTGCGGCGGTGTCAATGGCCGGGTTTCCCTTTAGAAACCTTTCGGCCCAGACGCCATTTGGTAAACATTCACAGGAACAGCCAACATATGTGATAAAGAGAAAGGTTCCCCAGGTATGCGCTCGGGCGTGCGAGGCTGATTGCGCATACAACGTCGTGGTAGGCGTTGATCCTGTAACCGGACTCGAACGGGCGCTGACCCTGGAGGGCAGGCCGGAGGATCCGGTGTCCAACGGCAAATTCTGCATCAAGGGCATGGCCTTCGTGGATTCGATGTACGATCCCGACAGGCTGATGGTGTCCCTGAAAAGGACAAAGCCCAAGAAAGGCACGGACAACGATCCGGGCTGGGTTACCATCAAAACGGAGGACGCGGCAAACGAGATCATCGCAACGCTGAAAAAGTTGAAAGCGGAAGAGATCCTCATGTGTTCCCCCGGAGACCCTTACACGAACAAACTAGCCCGTTCCATCGGCGTCACGCGAAGCGACCAGAGAACGGAGTGTTTCGGCACCCACTATTACATCAACTGTCTGACCATCACCAATCCGCCGAACAAATATTATTCAAGCACGTATACCCCGTCCCATCATGTGGCGGGATATGATTTTGATAATGCCCGATACCAGGTATGGTTCGGATTCGATTCGTTTTCCAAGTGCGGCAAGGCAGGCATGCTCAATCACTGGGCTCAGGGCAAGAAAAACAAGGGTAAGATCGTCATGTTCAACCCCTTGAGGACACCACTGGCGGATGCGTTCGCAACCGAATACCATTCGATCAAACCCGGGACTGACCTGGCTGTGGCCCTGGCCATGATCAATGTTATTGTCTCGAGCGGAAAATACAATGCAGAATTCCTGAAAAAATACAGCGACGCACCGGCCCTTATCAATACAAAAACCAGGATGCCCCTCACCGCGAAGGACGGTAATGTGATGGCATGGTGCAGCATCCACAAAACAGCCGAGCCCATCGACGCCTGCCATGCTCCAGTCATGGACGGAGGTCCATACAAGGTGAAGGTGGACGGAAAAGAGGTTGAGGCAAAGACCGTCCTCAACCTTTTGAAGGAAGGCGTAAGGCCCTACACGACACAATGGGCGTCAAGGATCACGGAGGTACCTCCGTCGGTTATTGCCAGGATCGCACGGGAGTTTGCCGCAGCGGCGCCGAGTGCCTTCATTCCCACGTATAAGCGGGATTCAGCCGGGCCCAACTACGCCAACAGCTGGCGGTTGCGCCACGCAATCAGCATACTCAACACCCTTACCGGAGCCATGGACCACGAAGGCGGCATTATCCTGCTTCACGGCGTCAGGGTACCGTGGCTGGAGGATCTTTCAAAACCCGTAAAACCCTATCCGGAGCTTCCGAAGGAACCGGTGGATTTTAGGAACCAGTTTCCCGTTACCGATGACATCTACCGGAACAAGGATTTCTCTGCCCCTGGCCACTATGGAATGGTGGGCTGGGGACTTTACAAGACAACCAAAACCAAGGCCGTATTCTTCAGGAACCCTCACCGGGGTCTTCACGCAATGATCCAGCCCCAGATGGCCGAGGCCGCCCTGGAGAAGATGGAACTCGTCGTAGATTGGAACCTCTACCTTGATGACCTTGGCTACTGGTGCGATTACGTTCTGGCGGCCCCCCATCAGTTCGAAGAGGGCAAATTCGACCTCAGGCTCTATTATCCCAAGTGGCCGTGCTACGTGGGCGGCACCCCTGTCCAGAAAAGCCCTGGCGATCAGATCGGCTGGGGCGGCCTGGCGGCCAAGATCGGAATGGCGCTGGCGCCGGAGTACTGGACCACAGATGGAAGCACCGATCCCAAGAAGCGCGTTCCCCTCAACATGAGCGACGTGGCGGTCAAAGAGGCGGGTGTCGCCGAGAACGCTGCGGAGTTTATGAAGAAGGGCGGCTTGTGGATCGACAGGAGAAAATACGACAACTACAAGACCATCCGGGAGATCGGCTATGGAAAACCGAACGGCAGGGTCAGAATGTACATCGATGAGTTTGCCAAAGCCGGTTACGACTCCCTGCCCGTATGGGCTCCGCGGTGGCATGACACAAAGGGCGATTACACGTTCTCGCTCCTCATCACAAGGGCGCCCTGGATCATGCATGCCGATCCCAACTTTGTCAATAACCCCGTGCTCCGCAAAATGACTGAGAGGAACTTCATGGACTGTGTGTGGATCAACCCCGACGCAGCCAAACAGATCGGAGTCAAAGAAGGGGATATGGTCGTGCTCGAGAACAACCCCGAATACATGAAGGATCTGCCGAGACCCGTCAAGGCAAAGGTCCACATCACGAAACGAATCACCCGAAAGGATTGTGTTCTCACCTTCCATGGCATAGGTCACAGGGCCAGGAACCTTAAGACGGCAGCGAACTGGGGTTATCGCGACGGCGACCTCATACCCCAGAAAGATCCGGCCATCGCGAAGAAGCATGACCCGACCGGTATGGGCTGGGTCGAAGACGTTTATGTCCGTATCAGGAAAGCTTAAAGGCAGGTGACAGACCATGAAAGAATATGCGATTTTGCTTAACAACACCAACTGTACGGCATGCAACACCTGTGCATACAGGTGCGTGCAGGAGTTCAGATATCACAACCAGGCCGGCAAGGGCCTTTTTCGGACCTTCGTGGCCACCAACGATGACGGGCTCTATCACAAGCGCTGCATGCACTGCGTCGACCCGCAGTGCGTCAAGAATTGCCCCGTCAATGCCCTTACCAAGAGCGAATATGGTCCCGTGCTCTACAGCGCGGATACCTGCATCGGGTGCCAGACGTGCGTTAAGGTTTGCCCTTTTAACGTTCCCCAGTTTGACGAGGCCAGCAAAAAGATTGTCAAATGCAGCATGTGTGCGCAAAGGGTAGGGAAGGGCACGCAGCCGGCGTGCGTGGAGGCCTGCCCGACGGGTGCCCTGGAGTTCGGTGAGTACAAGGCCATAATGAGCAGGGCGCAGGAGATGGCAAAGAAAGGCAAGCTAACGCTTTACGGGGACAAGGAGGCGGGAGGCACGCACCTCTTCGTTCTCATGAAGGGCGACCCCGCGGCCGCCGGTTACCCGAAAGCGGCCAAAAAGGAGAAACCCGTAAAAAAGGCTGCCGAAGGGACGTTTGATGTTCCTGTGATGGCGGCCCTCGCCCTGGGCGGTTTGAAGAAGCTGACAGAACGGAAAGAACGTATCGCGGCGGAAAAAGAGAAGGATAAAGAGAATTGACCTTCAGGGGGGCGGGGCAGTGTGCTGCACGCCCCCCTTTTTTTAACCATTAGTTTCTATCGGAGAACACATGAGTGATCAAGACGACACAGCGCAGACTCCAGCGGCACGGACCGTCCTTTATGGCAGTCTTGCCCAGGCATTCAATTATCCCGATGAAGCCCTTGCCGGTGCATTGGCGGACGGCGAGTTCCTCGCCATGCCGGCGGATGTGCTCCCGATGCGCGCAATCGAAATCCTGGGGCCCCTCGGTGTATACCGCGGTACCGGGAGGAAGGCCCTTCTTTTAGACCTGGAGAGAGACTACACCTGGATGTTCTTTGCCTCAAAACCCAGGATAGCCTATCTCTTCGAGTCTGTCTACAACGAGGGAAAGCTCTACCAGGAGTCGACTTTTCAGATAGCCCGGTTGTACCACGATGCGGGGCTGAAGGTCGAGGAGGCCTTCAAGCTTCCCCCTGACCATATCGCGGTGGAGTTCGAGTTCATGGCCTATCTTGCCTTCAGCGAGTCGGAGGCCATCACCAAAGGGAATAGGGAAAACGAGCAGTACGCCCGGGAGCTTCAGGAGAAGGTCCTCGCCGAACATTTGAGGCCTTTTGCCTTTGCACTCGGCGAGCGCATTCATGAAAATGCAAAGACCGATTTCTACCGCGCCATGGGCAAGTTATTAATACAGCTGTTCCGCCCTTAAGAAGCCCCGCACCGCACCTAAAAGAACTGCGTCCAGATCCCAGGAAGACCGGGATCTGGACGCATTCGCACCCGCCTTAAGCGGCGGGATAATAGAGAAGCCCTTAAAGGACTTCCTCGAGACTTTTGCTGATTGCACCCCAGTTGACTATGTTCCAGTAAGCTTCGATGAACTTGCCCCTGTCGTTCTTGTAATCGAGATAATAGGCATGTTCCCAGACATCGAGGGCCATAAGGATCCTGAACATGGGGTAGATGTTGGTATTGTGTTTTTCGACCTGCATGATCAAGGGCCTGTTCGTCAGCTTGCAGAAGGTAAGCGTGGCCCAGCCCGAACCCTCGGTGCTCATCGCGGCCTGCGAAAAGACCTTTTTGAAACGGTCAAAGGAACCGTATTCCCTGTCGATGAGTTCCGCGAGCGCCCCCGACGGTATGCCGCCGCCGCCCTTGCCGGCCGGTGCCAGGTTCTCCCAGAATATGTAATGGAGGAGATGTCCGCCTATATGGAACGATAGTTCTTTATACGTCGCCTTCGTATCGAAATCCGCTTTGTCGGCCCTGGCTTTGTCCAGCCTCTGAAGGATTGCGTTGGCCCCGTTCACATAAGCCGCATGGTGCTTATCGTGGTGCAATCTCAGAAGATCCTCGGATATGTAAGGTTTAAGGGCGTCGTAGCCGTAGGGGAGATCGGGTAATGCATACAATTTTTGTGCTTCCATATTTTTGCCTCCTTTTCGATTTCTTTGCGGACGTTTCTTGCCGGGCGGCGGTTCCGGGGAACCGCGGCACATTATAGTAAGTGTAGCACGTAATCCGCTCGGAGGCCGGGTAATGACCGCGGAAGTTCTTTGCGAGCCCTTGCGTTATAAGGAGTTCCTTTTTTTTGGCGCAAACATCTGGCACTCGATTCCGGAGCTTAGCAATACTTCACGGGATGGTATGAGCCGGGATTTGAATCCCATTGCCTTGCAGCCGTAAGGAAACCCTTTGTCGTGGGTGATATGGAAATGAATACAGGAAAAACAGCCTGGTGTGGTTCCTTGTCCTTGCCGTCCTGTGCCGGACGATGTCTTCGGGTTCATAACGGTGATCTTTTGAACTCTTCCTGTTGCCCCGTAACGTATTCCTCTCGAGCCGTCATCCCGGACTCGATCCGGGATCCGGGGCATTTTCTCTCCCTCGATTCTCCGCGGGAATGACGACAAAAACGGTTACAGTATCGTTTCCGGCGGTACTAACGGTTCGAGCCGGTCCTGCGAAGGAGGCTGATCTTGCGGTCCACCTCTCTTTCTCTCCTGTCCAGATCGTCGTTTTTTGCCTTGAACTGCTGTTGCTGAACCGAGAGTCTCGCCTTTAAATCCTCGAGACGCTGGTTGAAATACGCGGCGTTTTGATTGAACCTGTTAAGCTCCGGGATGCAGTAGCTGTACTGGGGGCTTTTGAGGTCTTTCTCGCCCGAACATTCCGCGAAGAGGTCGGCCTCCTCGGCATCCAACTGTTTTCTTATCTTGTCGAGAGGCTTGAAGTATTGGGCATGAAAGGTGCTTTCTTCCTGAAAAAGCTTATATCGGGCAGCCCTGATCTCATCTTTTTCCCCGGTGAGCTTCGCCAATTCGCTGGACGCCGGGGGTTTTTCCCTCGTGGATGGATTGCCCTGAGCCGAACCGTCGTGAGTGGACAATAAAAGGCATAGCAAGGCGAGAAGGACAGGACATGCCAGGCGGGAAACCCTCGGCCATAATCGTGTCATAGCCACGTTGTTCATTGTTAAGATTCTCATCGGTATGCCTCCTCGTTTTCGTCCGGCGGGTAGAAGATTTTCTTGCAGTATTTTCCTATAGGATGTGTTTGTTTGCAAGTAGTTTTACGGGCGGGGTCTGCGCCAGCGCCTTTTTCTTCAATACCGCGA
>DNYO01000260.1 GCA_003506795.1 Deltaproteobacteria bacterium | reverse complement strand
TTCAATGAGCGTATTCGGGGAACCTCAACCATGCAGGAAATCTCGAGATCTCTCAAGAGGTCGATATGCTGATGGTTATATTTCTTATAAATGAGCTGGTAGTAGCGGAGCATAAGCCTCGCTCTTTGCCGCTCCCTGTCACTGATCTTGCGTATACCCTTAACTTCCTTCATGATCCTCGCCGCGTCCCACTCGAGGAAATTCAAGGGATCTTCCTTTGCGCGTATCAGAAGATTCTTAAAGACTATGTGCAGCTCATCAAAGAATTCGCCTTCATTTTGGACCTGATCGAAAACTTCCTGCGGAAGGTGCCGTTTTATAAATGATTTGTCTCCCGTGGCCCAGTAGCGAAAGATGTCTTCGGTGAAAGGGACGAGAAGGCTGTTGCTTTCCACATGCGACTGCTTTCTCAGATAGAATATGAGTTTGTCCTGCCGCACCGAGAGTTCATCGACATTTGTCGAAGTCTCGCGCAACTCGCCCTCGGCGCCAATCTCGGTAAAAAAGATCGGGAAAAGTCTCAGGAGCTGCTTCACCAGATTATAGGAGGGGGTGACGCCGGAATTCAGGAAGGCCGAGATCTCCTTCTGAAAAAGGTCGGTGTCCTTGACGAAGACTCCCTGCAGCTTCAGGTTGATCACGAGGGCGGACAGAAGCCTCTTCGTCCATCGCGGTCTGAACGCGATTATTCTGAGCCACGAGCGGATGTTTTCGATATGCGACGGGTTGGCCCGGATCTGCCAGTCAGCGGTGGATCCCTCGACATCGGGATACTGAAATCCGAAACCGATGAGTTCCTCGATAAAGGCATCCACGAGCGGGTGATTGTTCTGATCGAAAACACCCTTCGCAAGCGTCGTAATGCAATCTATGATCTTTGATTGGTATTGGCTCCGGCCGATGGTCCTCTTCATGGAAGAGAAGACCTTTTTTACAAACTCCTGCAGGTCCTGGTCCTTCGTCTGCTGGAAGAACTTTCCCAGACACCTGTTGATCTCGATGAGTCCCGACGCGTGAATATCGATCAACCCCGGTACATTCATGACATGAAAGAGAAAGTCGAGCTTGACGAGAAAGCTTCTCCCCGAAAAGATCTCTGATCGCTCGAGGTCGTCGGCAACCAGCAGGTACCCGTTGACGATCTGAAAGTAATCGGGCATATCGAGATAATCCCAGATTGCGGAGTCCGTTTGAGACACTCTGCCATGATGGAGGGCATCAAGCCGGTCAAGAAGCTCCTTCATATGACCGTGGCTCAGGGGAGCGACAAGCTTCAGGAATTCCTGAAGCGCGGCCTCATCCTCATCGTCGGGAACATACCATCCGCCGGGGTCCGGCTGGGTGGTCCAGAAGTCATAGGTTTCCCGGAAAATGATGTAGAGGAGGTCCTTGAGAATATCCCCGCTTACCGAGCAGTTATGTTCCCGAAGAAGACCCAGGGTCACCTTGAGATATGTGGAGGATTTCCGAAGGAAGGGATGTTCTCCCGTGCGTGCGAATGAAAGGAGCGATGAGAAGACAAAGGAAACGAGGTCCATGTTTCTTTCCAGTTTCTCATAGCTTTTACCGATCGCTGTATTGATGAATTCAAAGAGATACCGGACGGCACTGTCCTGGACGCGTTCATCCCTGGAAGTGGAGAAGGTGCTCGTGTATATATCGGCAAGCAGACGCAGGGCCTCGAGACCATTTTCATGGCGGTTGAAATCATAGAAATCACCGATGGAAAGGCTCTTGAGCTGCCCAAGGACATATTCCCAGTTGACAAAGGGGTGGTTCAGCTCGACAAGAAGATCCTCAAGCCGCCTGAGGATACCGTAATGTCCGTCCATCATCTCCATCAAAACCCGGTATTTCTCCGGGATCTCGACAATTGCCTTCGTTCTTTCTAAATTGATCTCGAGGGCGGTAGATTTAAATGTAGTGGCGTCAGTATTTTCCATGCCAAATAGATTAAATGAAAAATCGTAAACCGTAAAGAAGAAAGACACGCCGGCCGATGGGCGATGGGAAAAGGCTAAGAGCTTTCCTTACCCTATTTCTTCCTTATTATCTCAATCACGGTCACTTCCGGCGGTGTTAGAAAACGTATGGGAGGGCCCCAGGTTCCCGTTCCCCTGCTTACGTACAGCACCGAGTCTTTTTCCAGGGGGTACAAGCCGGATATCATGGGGAATGAGATGCGGGTTACGTACCTGAAGGGGAAAACCTGTCCTCCGTGGGTATGGCCCGATAACTGGATGTCAAACAGCCCGATGGAGGAATTCTCAACAAGAGGGCGATGTTTCAGAAAGACCGTGAAAAGATTCCGGGGAAGGCCTTCAAGAAGGGGCTTCTCCGCGGCGGAAACGCGCACACCGGTCCTGTGCCCGTTGTCGTCGATGCCTGCGATATTGACAATCCCATGCGGCGTCACGGCCTCTTGCCGCAGCATTTTAAATCCCGCCTTCCGGGCGAAATCTTCGGAGATTCCGACACCGGCGTAGAACTCGTGATTGCCCATTATGGCATACTTTCCGTACCGGGGCCTGATATCTCTCAGCAAGTCTGACAGGCCGCTCAGATTATTGATCTGGCCGTCGACGAGGTCTCCCGTGGATACCAGTATGTCCGGTTC
>DNYO01000245.1 GCA_003506795.1 Deltaproteobacteria bacterium | reverse complement strand
GCATCTTCAGGGGAGATGAAAAGCTTGTCCCCGGCAACCGCCGGGTTCTGGAGATACATCATCTTCGAGTAGACTCCCTGTCCTGCCAGGTGATGATGGAAGAAGACATTCCTCAATACGAGCGTGAACGGCCTCGCTGTCTTACCCGGTACGCCGTTGCCGGGTAAAGTAAAGCGCGCCTGTCCACCGTGAGACCTGAGCAACGCACTGTCATTCTCATCCTTTACGAGGATCTCTTTCCCGAAGAGCACCGTCGATGCCTCCGTTTCATCCCTGTATAAACCGCCGCCAAGCCGGTCAAGGAGCAGTCTTAAGAACTCGAATCCCGGCGATGAACTGCCTTCTGCCCGAACAACTTTGCGCATAAAACCATCTTCGGCAACGAAGCTGCCTTCCTTTTGAGCGAAACTGCCCGTCGGAACAACGACCTGCGCGTATGCCGAGGCGTCGGTGTCGAACATGTCGCATACGGCTATGAATGCTTTCTTTTTCAACGATTCGTCGACCCCATTTCCGGTAAGGTAATGAAAAGGATCGTCTTCATAGATAAAGAGACCGTCCGCTCTGTTCAATATATCCTCTGTCGAAAGGACATCGGGCAATACGGAAAGGACACCGACGGCGTTGGATTGCAAAGCGGTGGGCATCGCGACTCCCGTCTTTTGCACGCCTTTCACCAGGCACAGGTTAAGGAGGGCCTCCATGCTCTCAGTCTTGTTGCTGATACCGGTGCCGAATATGACGGCCACCGAAGAGGCCGCGGCGAAGAGGCTGTAGAATTTATCGAGGATCTTTTCATCGATGCCGCTCGATTTTAAGGCATCCACCTTCCCTGATACGCTTGCATACCCTGCGAAACCGTCGATTGCTTGCGCGTCAGGATCGTGTTTCTTGTCCGCGATCAACCGTGAGGCAATGCTGTTGAAAAATGGTGCATCGGTTCCCGGGGCCACTTTCGCCCACACATCGCAAGTTCGTGTAAGGGATGTGGGAGAAGGATCGACGACAGCCACCTTTGCGCCATGGTTCTTAACCGCTTCCCTTACTTTGTTTGCGAGAAGGTGGTTGTTGCCCAGAAGGTCCGCCCCGGCCACTACCACAAGGTCACATTTATTGATGGCATCGTATTCGTAGGGATAGGGTATACCCATCCCGCGCAACGCTTCGAGGACTTTCCCCGTGTGGTAATATCCGGCAGTCCCCAGGGCGCTCTTCGAAAATTTCTTTGCGATCTGGGAGATCATGTAGGCTTCTTCGTTCGTTGCCCGCGGAGACACCACAAAACCGATGGACTTGCCTTCCTTGTCCAGCTTCGTCAACGCCGACGCTGTTGCCTCCACGGCCTCGGCAAGCGTGGAGCGGGTCATTTCCGTGCCTTGTTTAACAGCGGGTGCTGTAAGCTTCGCCTCGTGGTTCGCAAAATCATATCCGAAACGTCCCATTACGCACAGAGACCCCTTGTTGGGAAGGCGCGATGGACTGGTGACGACCTTCGTTATGACCCTGTCTTCGTAAACATCGAGATCCAGGGAACAACCGAAACCGCAGTGAGGACATGTCGTGGTCTGACGTTTCGTCTGCCACTTCCTGCTCTTCAAAGAACTTTCCTGTTCGGTAAGAGCGCCTACAGGGCACATAAAGAGACATTCTCCGCAGGAAATGCAATCTTCGGGCACTTTGGGGGCCATCGCCGCTTCTATGCCGCTGCCCGCCAGCTCCAACACTCTTCGTCCCGAAACTTCACGGCAGGCGTGGACACAACGCAGACACAAAACGCATCTATCTTCGGAATATCTGATCAGCGCCGTGGCATAAGGCTTTGCTTTTTTAGGCTCCCTGTCGGCGGCGAGATCGACACATTCTATCTTATGTTCGAATACGAGATCCTGCAGGCGGCATTCACCGGCCGAATCGCAGATGGGACATTCAAGAGGGTGATTTATGAGGAGGAATTTGAGATATTCCTGGCGCATGCCGAAGAGTTTTTCCGACCGGGTCGTGACCGATATGCCTTCGACGGCGGCCGTGGTGCAGGACGCCATGGGTTTTTCGTATCCATCGATCTCAACGATGCATAGTCTGCAAGAGCCAATGGGAAGTAGGTTTTCATGGTAGCACAGCGTGGGGATGTAGATATTGTTTTCCCGTGCAGCCTCGAGTATCGTCTTGCCTTCCTCGGTTTTTATCTCTTTGCCGTCTATCTTGAATGTTATCATTCCCGTTCCCTTTTCAGCCAACCGCAATCATGCCTATTCTGTAACAGCGAAGGCACCGTGACGCCTCCGTGATCGCCTCGTCGGTCCGGAAACCCTCTTCCACTTCGTCAAAGGTCCATTTCCTGACCTCGGGGGCCATCGGCCGCAGCTGAAGTCTTGCCTTGTCGCCTAGAAAACCGACGTTTTCGTTCTTGTCGTAGACCTTGACGTCACCGAAAAATTTCACGAACTTCTCGCTCATGCGGGCCTTTGGCTTCTCGCCCTTCAGGTATTCATCAATCTTCCAGGCGGCGCGTTTCCCATTCCCGCACGCACGAACAAGCACGTCGGGACCTGTTTCGCAATCGCCGGCGGAAAATA
>DNYO01000174.1 GCA_003506795.1 Deltaproteobacteria bacterium | reverse complement strand
GAGATCATTTTTGAAATAAACCGGCGTTTTCTGGATGATGTCCGGGCCGCCTATCCCGGCGATGACGATCGGGTATGCCGCCTTTCCATCATCGATGAAACGGGCGGCAGGTTTGTGCGCATGGCGCATCTGGCCACCGTAGGGAGCCACAGTGTGAACGGGGTGGCCGCGCTGCACACGGAATTGCTGCAGAAGACCGTGATGAAGGATTTCCATGACCTGACCCCGGAGAAGTTCCTTAATGTTACGAACGGTGTCACGCCGCGGCGATGGATGGTGCTGAGCAACCCCGCAATGTCGAAGCTCATCACCGATGCCATCGGCGAAGGTTGGATCTGCAATTGCCAGAACGAGATCCGCAAGATCGAGGGTTTCGCGGATGACGGAGAGTTCAGACGGGCCTGGCGAAGGGTGAAACATGAAAACAAACAGGTTTTGGCCCGCCTCATTAAAGAACGAACCGGCACGATCGTGGACCCCGAGAGTATGTTCGACATTCAGGTCAAACGGATCCATGAATACAAGCGGCAGCATCTCAATGCCCTCCATGTCGTCTATCACTATCTCAAGCTCAAAAAAGATCCCGGAGCGGATATACCCTCCCGTACGGTGATCTTCGGCGGAAAAGCCGCCCCCGGCTACTTCATGGCAAAATTGATCATCAAGCTCATCACGTCGATTGCCGCCGTGGTAAACAACGATCCCGACGTGGCGGAGCGTCTCAAAGTTATCTTCTTCCCGGATTTCAACGTCAAGAACGGCCAATGCATATACCCGGCTGCAGACGTTTCGGAGCAGATCTCCACGGCCGGCAAGGAGGCGTCGGGCACGGGGAACATGAAGTTTTCCATGAACGGCGCGCTTACCATCGGTACCCTTGACGGGGCGAATGTCGAGATCCTTGAGGAGGTAGGCCCCGAAAACTTTTTCCTTTTCGGACTGAATGCGGCAGAGGTATGGGAGCTGAAATCAAAAGACTACGATCCCAGGGGCAATTATGAAAGCAACGCAGAACTCAGAGAGGTCCTCGATCTCATCGCTTCCGGGCATTTCTCCAGTGGAGACAATACTCTTTTCAGACCTCTCATCGATTCTCTCCTTAATCGCGACGAATACATGCTGCTGGCAGACTATCAATCCTACATCGATTGCCAGGAACAGTTAAACGATGCATACCGGGACGCCGACCGGTGGGCGCGCATGTCGATTCTCAACGTCGCCAGGACGGGCAAATTCTCTTCCGATCGTTCCATCCTGGAGTATGCGGAAAAAATCTGGAAAGTGAGCTCCGGCAGCTCTGTAACTGACAGTTTCTAACCGATTTATGCGTCGGGGTCGGTGTCTGGCGGGGTGGCTTCGGGTCTTCCGTCGCTGTGTGGTTTCGATTCGTCGGTCCGGTGAAGGAACGGAGGGTATTTAGCGGTAGAGCAGGGCTTCGGTGCGATACCAGCTAAGGACGGCGTCGAATTTTTGCAGGTAGGTCTGCGTCTCTGAGGGAACGGCCGAAGGCCAATTTTCGCCGTGCCGTTCCATGCTGCTCCGCGTTCTGCCCGGTCCGCAGTTGTAGGCCGAGGCCAAAAACCTGCCCATTGCCGCGGGGTCGTCCAGGAGACGTTGTTTCCTGGGGTCGCCGAGCACGTTCATGTCTGCGTCAAAAAGAAGGAATGAGGCCTTGGCGGCGTTCTCGTGGTCTTCCATTCCGCGGACGAAGTCTTTTGTCAGGCCCGCCTGCGGGTAAAGGTTCGACACCCTCTTGTACGTGCCGGGGATGAACTGGAACAGGCCCATGGCCCCCGCCTTCGATCTGGAGTATCGATAAGCGTTGTGCTTGTTGGTTCCCAGGATGACAAGCGTTTCGTTGATCAGCTTTTCCGTTGTGTACTTTCCGCTGGAAAATTTCCCGGGATCGATATGCTCGATGATGGCCAGTACAACGGAAATATCGTTATCGATGAAGCTGTCGCAGGAACGGGGTCGGACGCGTCTGCGAAGAAGGTCGTCCTTCGCTCCGGCAATGATGTTTTTCAGGTAGTCCATGCCCGCCTTTCGTACGGCGGGTGTATCAATGCCCTCCGAATAAGGGGTGTATATGACTTCCTTGAATGTCGAGCCGCTGCGTACCGGCCTCTTGAGGGCGAGTACGACATGGCGTTCGGGATAAAGGATGGTGAACTTCGTATTGACGCCGTTCGCTTTGCCCGGTTCGATAACGCCGCGGTCCGAGCGGGCGCCAAGCCGGGGATGGACCCTCACGACCTGTATCTCCCTGTTTTGCACGTTCAGAAGGGCTAGAAGGATAGTGAACCCGCCGAGTTCGTTCTTTCCCCACGTTACCTGGGTCTTCCATCTCTTGCCCTTCTTTACCTTCTTTACCGTTTTCGATCTCACCACGTTGAATCCGCAGCTCATTTTCTCGAGGCGGGCCCTCGCCCGGGAAATATCTTCAAATATATCAAAATTTATCAGGTCCCGCTCACCGGCCGGAGACTGAAACTCGATCGAATCCTCGACTTCCATGTCACCATCTCCGTCTTCATAGCCTTCACTGTCCTCGGCCGTTTGGGCGCAGGAGGGGACGGGTGTGTGGAAAGATGCGAGGACGAACAGGCACAGAAAGAGGAACAGGAACAGGCAGGTCTTATCCTTCATGATTTTCAGAGGCGGTTCCTTCAAATATTTTTTTGTGTCAATCTTGAAAGCGGTGATACTATAAATCGCTATTCCGTCGGTTCAAGGATATACTTTCCCGTCCCGTCGATGTAGCCCCATTTGTTGCCGGCCTGCACGCGTGCTAGACCCTCGAAGAAAGGGTCGCAAAAATCGTACCGCGCATCGATGACATAGCTTCCCGAACGGTCGATATACCCCCACTTCTTGCCCGTCTGCGCACCCGCCAGACCTTCGGTGAAACGGTTCACCTTGTCGAACCGGGGGGTTATGACCGTGGCACCAGTCTTATCGATAAAGCCCCATTTCCTGCCGATCTGCACCCTCGCGAGACCTTCGGAAAAGCGGTTGGCATTCCTGAACTGCGGTTTTATGACAATACTGCCTGTCTTGTCGATAAAACCGAACTTCTTGTCTATTACCACTGGAGCGAGCCCTTCTGTAAAGGGAAGGGCGAAATCATACTTCGGTTCGATGACCATCCTGCCGGTCCTGTCGATATACCCGAATTTCTTACCGACGAGCACGCCGGCCAAACCCTCACTGAAGCGCTGAACGTCATTGTACTGTGCCTCGATGACGGTCTTTCCCGTTTTATCGATAAAGCCCCATTTGCCGCGTATTTTTACCCCGGCGAGGCCTTCGGAGAAGACGGCCGAGTCGTCAAAACGTGCGTCGATGATTACCTTCCCCATCCTGTCAATATAGGCAAACTTTCCGCCGATCGACACTTCGGCAAGACCATCGGAAAAGCGGTCCGCCGCAGCGAACTGAGGTTTGATGACCATCGTGCCCTTTTTGTCTGTATATCCCCATTTTCCTTCCAGCTGCACGCGGGCAAGGCCTTCGGTAAACGGATGGGCTGCATCGTAGCCGGGGGCGATAACTGTTTTACCTGTCCTGTCGATGAAACCCCATTTTCCGTTCTGGACCATGGCAAAGAGCCCGGCTTTTTCCCGATCTTCTATATCGAGTTGCGAACGGGCGACGGTCGCAAGACAGAAGACGGCAAGAACCGACAGCAGGATCGATGCGGCACACAGATGAATGGTTCGTTTCATGATCGGTCACCTCTTAATCGATGTCTTACGGCATCAGCCGGTTACGGTTGTAATCATATCACATCCGCCTGAGCCGAAAAAGACTAAAGACGGCACAAATTCAGAGTTTCCCGGACTTTTCGGGGAACTTTTTTGACGGCCGGATGATCTCAATTTTCAAGGTTGCCGCACGAGAGCCGGCGAGGTTCGATAAAGCTGTGGACATGCCGCAAGCGAATGGTGTTGAATTAAACAGTGGAAAAGAATGGTCCAAGAGCAGGCCAAACAGGAGCGATAATGAAGAATATTATGCTGGTACTTGCCATAGTACTCGGTTTTGTCAATTCGGCCGGGGCCGACAGGGGTCCCGTAATGTGGCAGCAAGATGTCAGCCTCACCCAGGAATCGCAAAAGGCGATCATTTTCCACAATGGGACCCGGGAGGTCCTGATCCTGGGAACGGAACTGAAGGCGAGCAGCGAGATCGATCTTCTGGAATTCATACCATTGCCGTCCGAGCCAAAGGTGACCCTGGCAAACTCAGATCCTTTCAAGGCGGCTGCAAGGCTTATTACCGAAAAAGGCCTGGTTTTTTTGGTCGGTGATGTCGCAACGAAGGGCGGCGCGCCAGGAACGGCGACTGCTCCCGTGGAGATACATTTTTCGGAAAAGATCGGGCTCCACGATGTCACCGCTATAAAGATCAACGACATAGATGAATTTGCCCGGTGGCTCGATGGTTTTTTCAGGGGTAAAGGCGTCGAAGCAGACAGCCGGAGACTGTCCGGTGTCCTCACGAATGCCCGGGACTACATGAAGAGGGGATACAACCACTTTGTTTTCGATTACGTGAAGGTTGCTGACAAAACACGATTTGTCGAGCCCCTGATATACAGCTTCACCACGGAAAAGATATACTACCCGCTAAAGACATCCAACCTGATAGGGGGCAAAGGTATGGTCGAGATGATTCTCGTACTTCCGGGCTCCATCACGGATGACATCTGGCAGGACGTGCACGGAATCTTCACACTCGGCACCGGCGTTGGAATCGAGCTGAGTTCTTCGTCCAAATTGTACCGCGCGGAGGCAGGGACCCTGTATCCCGATTCCGGATTTTTCGGGCAAAGATCAAAGATCTATATGCAGGTGCTCAGATACAAGGGCCCTTACAACTTCAAAGACGATTTTACCTATGACATTGCCAGGCTTGTTCCCTATGCCTACCGATTCCATAGCGGGGGATGGCGAGGCATGGCAAAGGAGTTTTCACCGCCGTTCACGGTTGAGGAGATTCGGGATCTCAGAGAGGTCTTCTGCCCGAAGAGCGGTGATCCGCAGTACATTTTCCAGATAACGGATTACCGGCTTGACTGCTGGGATTTCATTCCCGGCGAAGAATATGAGGTCTATGCCGCTCTTTTCCGGGGAAGGGTACCGTCAGGTATTCCGCACGGGTGGGTTGAGCTTCAGAAGGCCACCAGCATCAAGGAGTTGCGAAGTAAAAAGATCAGTACAGACAAGGCTCTC
>DNYO01000229.1 GCA_003506795.1 Deltaproteobacteria bacterium | reverse complement strand
ATCGACGGAGCATCGACGATCCTCGACGAAGACCATTACGATCTCGAAAAGGTCAAGAAAAGAATCCTGGAGTATCTGGCGGTGAGGAAACTCAAAGCCGACATGAAGGGGCCTATCCTGTGTTTCGTCGGCCCTCCCGGCGTCGGAAAAACATCGCTGGGTAAGTCCATTGCCCGGGCCCTTGGCCGAAAGTTCATGAGGATCTCCCTCGGCGGCATCAGGGATGAAGCAGAGATACGCGGGCACAGGCGTACATACGTCGGCGCCCTTCCCGGCCGGATCGTTCAGGGCATCAAGAAAGCCGGGTCCAACAACCCCATATTCATGCTCGACGAGGTTGACAAGATAGGTATGGATTTCAGGGGCGACCCGTCGAGCGCTCTGCTTGAAGTCCTCGATCCGGAACAAAACTTCTCCTTCAGCGATCACTATCTGGAGGTGCCTTTCGACCTTTCAAAGGTCATGTTCATAGCGACGGCAAACATGCTTGACCCGGTACCGCCGGCGCTGAAGGACCGGATGGAAGTGCTGGAACTCCCCGGCTACACCGAAGAGGAAAAACTTATGATCGCCCGGCAGTTCCTTATCCCGAAGGAGCGTTCCGAGCATGGCCTCTCAGAGGACCATATCGAATTCGAAGACGAGGCCCTGAAAGTAGTGATCCGTTCCCATACACGTGAATCGGGCGTCCGTAACCTTGAAAGGGAGATAGCCGCCATATGCAGGGCTGTTGCCAAGGACGTGGCGCAGGGCAAAACACAAAAACAGACAATCACGGCCGATAGTATTCACACCTTTCTCGGACCCATCAAGTTCTTCTCCGAAGTCGCGGAACGCACGAAATACTCCGGGGTGGCCACGGGCCTTGCCTGGACCCCCACAGGTGGCGACATACTTTTCATCGAATCCACGAAAATGCGCGGCAAAGGCGCCCTGTCACTGACGGGTCAACTCGGCGATGTGATGAAAGAATCGGCCCAGGCGGCGTTAAGCTATATCAGGAGTAAATACGGCGACTACAAGATTCCCGAGGACTTTTTCGAGAAGAATGACCTTCACGTGCACGTGCCCCAGGGGGCCATTCCCAAAGACGGGCCGTCGGCAGGCATCACCATGCTTGTTTCGCTCGTCTCTCTGCTGACAGACAAACCGGTGCGCAACGACGTCGCCATGACAGGTGAAATCACCTTGCGCGGCCTGGTTCTCCCCGTAGGAGGGATCAAGCAGAAGGTCCTTGCAGCACGGCGGGCCGGGATCAGGAATATCGTCCTGCCCAAGCTCAACGAGAAGGACCTCGAAGAGGTCCCCGAGAGCATCAAGAACGGCATGGACTTNNCACATATGCTTGCCCCGTTTTCTTTTACAATCCGGGCCGGTCTTCCTGGTTTTCTTTCACCCTTTCCCCGTCTTCCTTACTTCTCCACCGCCTTCAGTTCCTTCGCCCTGTCCGGCTCAAGGTCGGCTTTATCGAAAGCGGCATCATCGGGGAGAATAAGGGAAAACTCCCGGGAGTCATCGATCTCCATTACAGCGTTATTGACGGCAAAATCCAGGACGTGGCCTCCCATCTTCCCGTCGGCGCGGAGAAAGTGAAGGTGATAGCCGGGCACGTTGACGCCTTTCGCAAAGGAAGGACACCAGAAACCGACCATCGTTCCGGAAACGTCCGTAAACTCGAAGACCGGTTGGGTCTTTACAACCTCCGCCAGCTGCGGGTATGGCTTCTTCTGTGCGGGAACGCTCCTCGCCTTCACCATGCCGAATGTCCCCATGATCTTGATCGCATAGAAGGCGTTGCGCGTGGGAAAAACCTTTTCAGTCTGTGCGGTAAAGCTCATGAAGGTGACACCTTTCTTGAGAGGAATCGTCCTGTCCGCTTTGAAGAAGGTGACTGCAGCGAAGGGGGTCTTGACTTCCGGCCCCGGCCGCAGGACTGCGCCTGTGGACGTCACCTGATAGAAAACCCCATCGAGAAGGACCATCTCCCCGTCGAGGGTGGCGAAAGTCCCGAGGCCAAAATCGCCTTTCGTGCGCAATTCGCCGAGGGTCGTCGGACCGTCGTACACTCCTGTCATAAGTGCGTCTATCGTCGATACCTGCGTAATCGTATCCTCCCCGGCAAAACACATGACCGCCGGAAGAACAGCGCACACTGCCATTAATACCCATAGGAAACGTTTTGTCATATCCATCGCCCGCCTTTATTTACGGTGCCAGCTGGACCTGATCACCGAATCTTTCTTTCAGGACATCAGCCAGAGAATCGGCCTTGCCCTNNCAGCTCCTCACCCTTGAGCTTCTGAGGAGTCACGAGGTCTATGGAGCGAAACCAGGCATCCCAGCCTATTTGCGCCGGGGCGCGCATGACGGGGGCCACGGGGTCATGATAGATCCTGCACCTTCCGAAGAGACGAAGACGGATCATTTAAGCACCTCATCGACCAGTTTTTTCAAGACGGCATCCTCCGGCAGAACATCTTTTGGAATAACGACACCCCTCATTGACAATGCCCTGGCAAGACAGAGAATGTAGATTGCAGCGGCGGAGCGCTCGTCAGCCCCGATGCCGCGCTGCATGGCGGAAGCCCAGGATCTCTCAAAAAATTTCAGCGCTATCTCGCGAAAACGGCGAAGGCGCTCATCGCGTGACGAGACACCGACCGCCTGAAGAAACCCTTTCTGGGCCGTCTCGATGGCAGCGAAGACTCCGCGCATATAGCGTATCTGGGGGTCGCGTCCCCATGTGTCATTATCGGTCATCTCTCCTCCGTGGGGCCGAACTTTCCTTCCGGATATATTCGTGCACCATAATCCGGGCAAGAGTTTTTACGTTGACTAATAAAATAATAGAATGAGGCCGGGGTGTCAATCGCAAAGGCTTGCCTGCAGAGCAGTGATGGCGTTGCCTCTGCTATTTTTTTTTCTTTACAAGACCACTTTGGCTGGACCATACTCTAGGATTATGAAGAAGACTTTTCCATGTGCTGTCACCCTGTTCACCTTGATCCTGCTCGTTTTGGCCATATCCGGACAGGGGGCGGCCGCCCAACCCACAGATATGTTCCTCCTCGCCTTCGGCAAGGGAAAGGTCGAGGTAAAGCTCTACTCCGATTATTTTTGCGGGGCCTGCAAGGCGCTTGAGCCTAACATCGAATACCTCATCGCCGACCTCGTAAAGCGAAACATCATTACAATCACTTTCGTCGACTCTCCGATGCATAAACACTCTGCCCTGTATGCCCGCTATTTTCTTTACATACTCAACGCCAGGAAGGAACTAGGCCACGCGCTCAAGGCGCGTGCAGCCCTGTTCGAGGCCGCGCAGCAGAATATCAGCGACAAAGACAAACTGGAGGAATTCCTCACGGTAAAAGGTTTCAAACTGAAACCCTTCGACACCAAACCTGTCTTTAACATCCTTCAGGGATACCTCCGAATCGATCACATAAACGCCACACCCACCTGCGTTGTGGTACGGGACGACAAGAAGGAATTCCATCAGGGGTCGGCAAACATAACCAAAATGCTGGAAAGTCTGAAATAGCCCGACAGGGAGGGACCATGGAAGACAGGGACGACGAAAAAAAGAAGCTCCTTGAGGAATCGCGTGTCATAGCGGTCGTCGGCCTGTCATCGGACGAACAGAAGGCAAGCAATGTCGTCGCCGTCTACCTCATGGCCCACGGGTACAGGGTCATTCCTGTTAACCCCAGCCACGCCGAAATACTGGGACAGAAATCGTATCCGTCGCTCTCCGACGTGCCGGAGAAGATCGACATTGTCGATATATTCATGAAGGCCGAAAATGTCCTGCCCGTTGTGGGAGAGGCGATCAAGCTTGCTCCGAAGGCAATCTGGCTTCAACTTGGCATCGTGAACGAGGAAGCCAGGAAACTGGTTGAATCGACCAATATCCCCTTCTTCATGGACCAATGCATCAAGCAGCAGCACACAAGACTCCTCGGAAAATGAGAATGACAGGCCTCCTTTCCTCACACCGCACTTCGTCTCATAACGAACCGGCCGACCTCTTTCTTACCGGCGGGACCATCATCAACGTCTATTCCGGGGAACTGCTCCAGGCCAACATTGCAGTAAAAGGTGAAAAGATCGTTTATGTGGGCCCCTCCACACATCAGGCCGGAAAAGAAACGAGGATCCTCGAGGTCGACGGTAAGATCATTGCGCCCGGTTACATAGAACCGCATTTTCATCCCTGGGATGTTTATAACCCGGTGTCAATCGGCGAAGAGGCGTTAAGGCGAGGAACCACGACCGCCTTCAGCGACGACCTGATCTTCTACATTGAAATGGGGCCGAAGCTTTTTCAGGACTTCATGGACGCCTTCTCGAAAATGCCCATAAAGTATTACTGGTCACTGAGGACGGCGCCGCAGTCTCCCATGAAAGACGAAAAGCAGGTCTTTTCCGTGGAGAATCTCATCGATGTCCTTGAAAACCCCGGGATCCAATCCATCGGAGAAATCACACGATGGATGGATTTGATCAACGGCGATCCGGAAATGGCCCGGGTGATCGCCAGAACCAAAGAACTGAAAAAAAGGGTCGACGGTCACACAGCGGGCGCCAAGTACGATAAGCTGAACCGGCTTGCCATGGCGGGCATCGAATCCTGTCATGAAAGCATCAACGGCCAGAACGTTCTCGACAGGTTGAGATTGGGCTTCTACGTCATGCTGCGGGAAAGCTCCCTTCGGCCGGATTTAAGTCTGCTCCTCAAGACAGTCGCCAGGAGCCGTGTCCTCACCGATCGCCTTCTACTGACTACCGACGGTTCAATGCCGGAATACTATCACCGGCACGGTGTTACCGATCACCTGATCAGGATAGCCCTCAAAGAAGGTATCGATCCGATCACCGTCTACCGGATGGTGACCATCAACCCGGCGGTCTATTTCGGATTTGACCACAAGATCGGAGGAATCGCTCCCGGACGGGACGCTGACATGGTCATCCTGGAAGACATTCTTAACCCCACCCCTGAGACCGTCATCTCCAGGGGCAAAGTAGTCGCTGAAAAAGGTCGTCTCATTGAACCGTTCCCCGAGGTGGAATGGGAAAAATACTTTCCCGCCGCTTCCTTCTCCAGGCGCGAGTGGGTTGCAAACAGGGACCTTTTCAGAATCCCCGTTTCCGGGCAAATCACCCGTTTTCCCGTCATCGAGCTTCTCAATCCCGCGATCACGCGGACCGATTGGACTGATTTCGTTTCCAAGGACGGGTTTCTGGATCTTGACACGTCGCGGTTTCTCATCGTCGCCCTCATCAGCAGGGATGGCAGCTGGATAACCACGGGGCTCCTCAAGGGCTTCGGCAATGGAATCGAAGCCCTCGTTTCCACTTACAATACGGCGGCGCAGATACTGGTCATCGGAAGCAACCCCGAGGCGATGAGGACGGCGGTAAACAGAGTCCTTGAAATAAAGGGAGGTATCGTCATTTACGACAAGGGCAGGCCCTGCTACGAACTGCCGCTGCCCATCGGCGGAGTCATGTCCGAGAAAAGTCTGCCAGCTCTCGCCGAAAAAGAGAAAGAATTCCAGTCAATCCTTTTTTCAAAGGGATACCCCCATCACGACCCTATGTACAGCCTGGTTTTCCTGCCAAACGATTTTCTGCCCGAAGTCAGGATCAACTATCGGGGCATTATCGACGTAAAGAACAAAAAGGTTCTCTGGCCCAGGAGAGATCTGGCCTGATACCCCGCCCCCCTCAAACTTAGTCTATGCTGTGGGCATCAAGATCTTTACAAGTCTTAAAATTGATTGATAATCGAGTTCAATGGCGCGCCCGCCGCGATTCGAACGCGGGGCCTTTGGCTCCGGAGGCCCTTTCAGATGGTTTTCCGTTATTCTTAAAATCATTACTTATTCTGTATAAACCATTATCGGTAATGGTTATATGCGTGATCCATATTGACACCATATTACTCCATGGGGTACATTATTTCTGTGTTCATGTTAGCAGGACGTTAGCAGGATCAGGTGGAGGAAGCTACGTGGCAGAAAAGGGAAAGGCAAAGTCTCTGACTCAAATAAGACGGCACCGCGCCATCAAGAGCAAACGGAAAAAGAAGGATGGCACGACCGAAATTGCTTATTACCCTGGCGTCTATGTTAATGAACATACGACCCGGAAACACATGGGGCAACCGGACGAATGCTATTATATCTGCTACCGATATAGAAAGAAACTGAAATGGGAGAAAATAGGTTGGGCTTCAGAGGGATACACCCCCGCTTACGCGGAAAACATCCGGGCTGAGAGGATCCGCACAAAACGTCATGGCGACGATCTCCCGAAGAAAAAAGGTACCCCGCCCACGTTTAAAAATACCGGGGACCAATATATAAAATGGCTGGAAGCTAACCGCACTGGTAACACCGGTCCTGATGTCTCAAGGTATAATAATCACCTCCTCCCCGCCCTGGGCAAGCTAGCCTTGGATGAGATTACCACTGAGAGGCTCGAAAGCCTGAAAACTTCCCTTCAAGAGGATCTCTCACCGCAAACTGTGAAGCATGTCCTGTCCTTAGTCCGGCGCATCATCAATCGAGCTATAACACAACGCCAGTGGACGGGAGGAAACCCCGTCTCCCGTGTCGACATGCCACGTGTCAATAACCGCCGAGTACGGTTTCTGTCATATGAGGATGCCCGAACCTTGTTGAACGCCCTGAAAGAAAGGAGCCCTTTGGTCCACGACATGGCACTTCTCTCCCTACATTGTGGCCTGCGCCTCGGCGAAGTAACCGGACTGCAGCCACAGCACATTGACTTGGCATCTGGCATCATTCACGTGATGGACAGCAAGAACGGCACGTCCCGCGCTGCGTACCCCACTGCGGATGTGTCGGCAATGTTGTCGGGGCGCATCAAGGGCCTCGCCGCTAATGAGTACGTATTTCAGGACCGCCGCCACGACGGCAGGATCACGGGGATCTCCGCCTCATTCGACCGGGTGGTCGAGTCGCTGGGTCTCAATAACGGAGTAACCGACCGTCGCCAGCGTGTCGTCTATCACACCCTCCGTCATACGTACGCAAGCTGGCTCGTTATGCAGGGAACCAGCATCATGGTGGTTAAAGAACTTTTGGGCCACAAGAGCCTCGCAATGACCGAACGGTACTCACATCTGGCCCCATCCGCTTCTAGAGCCGCTGTGGCTAAATTTGAGTCCTCATTCGTGATCGAGGGGGAAGAGAAACTCGAACGTACCATGGATCAAGCGGTGCCGCCGACAGCAGAGGACCTCGAAAAAGGGAAACTCGCAAAAAGGAGCAGAAAGAAAACTGCAACGAAGAAATAGCGCCTCTGATGCATTTCCTGGGGGGGGTGGCTACAAGACTATTCATCATGCCTCACTAGCTTATCTTCATGACATCGACTTTCCCAACGTAAACAGTACTGCAAACCCTATGAATAGCAACACCGTCACCACAATTCTTACGGGGCTGATATCTTGATGCGAGTATAGGAAATGCCCATCGCGATCCCAAGTAGTCTTTCCCTCATTCTTCAAACGGTTATATGCAGAAACTTGCGTGAATAAGGCCACGATGGGAATACCAGCCCCAAGCCCCTTCAGCCACACCTGAAATGCCCTGTTTATTCCCTCGGAGTAAGAAAGCTTGTCTCCGTCCTGCCGTCTCAGTCTAACATTGAGAAGCGCTTTACCGGGTGTAGTGCCCCAGGCGGACAGCATTATTGGCTCAACGAAAATATAAAGGAAGGTGAAAACGAACCCTAAGGCATAGTCGTTAATCTTCGATGCTGATTCATATACGATTCCCAGAATAAATCCGGCAACCATGGTGAACAAGAACATATCTATCGTTCGCGCGAAGAACCTCACCCACGGACGAGCTTGAGAGCCTGAAGGTCTAAACCCTCCTCTGGGCATTGGTGGCGGTTGCACAATAGGGGGAGGAAGTGAATCCTGGGGCACGAAATTCTCAATATCCCGCAATATCGTCCACTGGGGAAGTCCCTCTGTCCATACCAAGCCATCCAGAGACAATTTACCTGAAGTAATCATGTCGGCGATCGCTTCTTCCTCTACTGGTCCATGTTGCTGTCCATCGAGAATGTAGAACCACAGCGGCATAATCCCTCCTTACTATGATCGAGATTCTTAACGCTTACGAAGTAACCTCAAGGACTGCCGGTCACCTCCCCTTCCCTCCGCATCTGTTCATAAATTTCCTTCTGCAGCTGCTGACTCACCGCTTCCCTGAATTTGCCATCGTTCATGAACCTGGCGGTGATATCCTCGTTCTGGTCCATGCGGTCAATAAAAATTCCCTCCAGCGCCTTCGTGAACACATAGCCAAAGTTCTCCAGGGTATTGGCATGAGCTGCTTGCCTCAGACCGGAATCCGCCATCGCATCTTCCTTTATCGAATCGAAAAACAGCTGGTCACCGGGTCTGAACTCAGTACCGAAGCGGTCATTTAGTATATCGATGAGCTTGGAGAGCTCTACCTGCTCTCCGCCGGCAGCACCCGTCCCCACTGATGTTGGCCCGGATATGGGCTGCTGTTCACCGGCCTTCAGATCAATCGCTCCCTCTCCTATTTTCTGTAGCCGGTAGAACTTCAGGGCAACCTCGTCATCGAAGTGATAGACGGGGCCCCGGTCTCCTCTCGGGAGCTTCGTGACCAGGAAGCGTACGTACGAGTACAGCTTCTCCAGGTCCGAGTCCTGGAAGGGGATGACCTGGGATAAGAAGGCATATAAGTTCCGGAACGCAATGAGAGTCTTGCGAAACTCTTCCCGGGCCTCTTCATCGAGCTTCTTGAATCTCCCGACGGCGGGATCGATGCAGGCGTTCATCCGCGCATGGTCGGAAGGGGTCTGCTTTTCCCTTGGGGTGTAGAAGACCTTGCTAAACTCCTCCACCTCGTCTTTGTAATAGACCTGCTGGGCGTCCAGCTTTGCCTGGAGCTCGTAGAGCTGCTTTGCCTCCGCCTGTTCCCCGACGGTCGTCTGCTCATAGTACGGCTGGAAGGCATCGAGGATCTCCTTCGTCTCATTCACGAAGTCCAGGACAAATGTGTTCTCTTTCCCGGGACATGTCCGGTTGAGCCTGGAAAGGGTCTGGACCGCCTGGATGCCTGCGAGCCTCTTGTCCACGTACATGGTATGGAGGAGCGGCTGGTCGAAGCCGGTCTGGTATTTCTCGGCGACAATGAGCACCTGGTACTCTTCTGTCCCGAAGCGCTCGGGAAGCTCCTTCTCCTTGATATTGTTGTTCATGCCCACTTCGGTGTAAGTAACATCCTTCACGTCGGGGTCGATCACGGTTCCCGAGAAGGCAACGAGAGTCTTTATCCCCGTGTAACCCTTCTTTAAGATGTACTTGTCGAAGGCCTGCTTGTACTTCACCGCATGCAGGCGGCTGGCGGTGACCACCATTGCCTTTGCCCTGCCTCCGATCTTATGCATCGTAAAGTGGCGGAAGTGCTCGATCATGACCTCCGTCTTCTGGGAGATATTGTGCTGATGGAGGCTCATGAAACGGGCAAGGGCCCTGGCAGCCTTTCGCTTCTCCACTTTCGGGTCGTTCTCGATGGATTTGATGAGTCTGTAGTATGTCTTGTACGTGGTGTAATACTCAAGCACGTCAAGGATGAAGTGCTCATCTATAGCCTGGCGCATACTGTAGAGGTGAAAAGCACGAGGCTTGCCGTCCGGACCGGGGATACCGAAGACCTCCATCGTCTTATACTTCGGTGTCGCGGTGAAGGCAAAGAAACTGATATTGGACTGGTGGCCCCGCTTGGCCATGGCCTTGAGGATCTCTTCCTCGTAATCAGGGAGGCCTTCCTCCTCAGCCTTCGCTTTTGCCTCTTTCTTAATAGCAGCTCCCGCGAGAACGCCCTTGAGTTCGGTAGCGGTCTCTCCGCCCTGAGAGCTGTGCGCTTCATCAACAATGACCGCGTACCGACGCATGGGAAGCTCGCCGACCTTCTCAGTGACGAAGGGGAACTTCTGGAGGGTGGTGATAACAACAGGCACGGCGGATCCGAGGGCCTCTGCGAGCTGTGTGGAGTCTACGTCGATCTTCTGGACGACACCCTGCTTGTGCTCGAACTGGTAGATGGTGTTCTGGAGCTGCTGGTCGAGCACCACACGGTCTGTGATGACAATGACCGAATCGAAGACCTTCTCATCCTTGTCGTTGTGGAGGCTGGAGAGCCTGTGGGCCAGCCACGCGATGGAATTCGACTTCCCGCTCCCTGCGGAATGCTGGATGAGGTAGTTCTTGCCCACACCTTCGCTGCGGGCATCGTGCACGAGGGCCCGGACGCAGTCGAGCTGGTGATAGCGGGGAAAGATCATAGTCTCGACCTTGATCTTCTTCTCACCCAGCTTCTTCTCCTCCACCTGGAGGTGTATGAATCGTGCCAGGATGTCAAGGAAGCTGTGCCTCTCCAAAACCTCCTCCCAAAGATAGGCAGTCTTGTAGTTCCCGGGATTCTCAGGGTTGCCGGCGCCGCCGTTGCAGCCCTTGTTGAAGGGGAGAAAGCGTGTGTTCTTACCGGAGAGGCGCGTCGTCATGTAGACCTCGTCCGTATCGACCGCGAAATGGACGAGGGCGCGTTTCTTGAACTGAAAGATCAGATCGGCCTGGTCACGGTCTGTCTTGTACTGCGTGACCGCATTGCGCCACGTCTGACCCGTCATCTGGTTTTTCAGTTCCGCCGTCGCTACGGGGATCCCGTTGAGGGACAGGGTCACATCGAGCTCGTTGCTATGCTTGGACGAGTAACGCAGCTGGCGGGTGATCGCAAGGCGGTTGGCCTGGTAGAGCTTCAGGGTGTCGGGGTTCATGCCGCTTGCAGGGGCAAAATACGCCATACGAAAGGTCTTCCCGAAGCACTTGAACCCGTGCCGCAGGACGGAAAGACACCCCTCATGCTCGGAGTTGAGGGCCCGGCAGAGATCATCCAAGAGAGTCTCCTTGGCCTTGTCCTTCTGGATGGCGGAGAGGTATTCCCATTCCTTGGGCTGGGTCTCCTGAATGAAGGAGATCACGTCCAAGGGAAACAGGCCGCGCTCCTGGTCGAAGGTATCGGGGCTGCCCTTCTCGTAGCCGGCCGAGGTGATCAGATGGTGCTCGATGGCAGCCTCGAAGGCAATCTCTTTGTGGTCAACTGGCATCCGTCGACACCTCCGGTCACTTGTTTGATGGTTCAATATTTTCTCGATGTTTCGTCAGAGCAGCCTTAAAGTCTTCGTAGGTTGTTATGTTCTTACAACGGGATTCGATCATCGATGCACGAATTATTTCTCCGGCGGTCTTTGAGTCCTGTATCCAATCCTTGTGGACCAAATACGGCTCTGACTGGAGTTCCATAAGCCTGGTATATGCTGTCAGTGCACCTGGTATCCGGTTGGAAAGCTTTTCGCAGACGATCTTTGTATAAAACTGGGCGATGCCTTCCACGATTTTCAGATCGGCTTCCGCAAATGACCCCGTCTTCCATTTCCCGCCGTCTATATCCTTGCCGAGATGGGAATAGGCATGGGCGAGTTCATGAACTGCGACAACTATGGTGAGAAATTCAACGCTGACATCCAGCATGGCCGCCATGGTGCCGATAACCATCCAGTATAGATGGACGATGGGGATCTTGAAGAAATACGCGCCCAGTATATCATANNAAGCTTTTCAGTCTGCCGGGCCACGCTGTCGACAAATTCCCTGACCCTTCTGATCTCTGCGGGTGTGATCTTGCCGGGATCAACCAATCTTTCATTCAACAAGGTTGTGAACTGTTCATCAAAGAAAGCCATGCCCTTTGCGGTATTGATGATAGAGGGCCTGTTCAATAATATCATCAGGCGGTTGGCGCTGTTGTCGGTTACAAGGTCTTCAAATGGTTTGGGTAGACCGGAAACGATCCGGACCGGGACGCTTTGCGTGCTATCTCCGACGGAAAGACGCAAACCGGTTTCGTTTCTCAAATAGTCGCGAATTATCAGGTTCCATTGCCGGAATGTGCGTTCCACTTTTTGGGGTATTTCCGGGTCACGGGCCTTCAAAAATGCCTCGATCTCTTTTGCTTTTGCCAGAACGGCGGCGGGTTTTTTGTTTTGACTATCAAAGGCACCGACACTGTGATATTTGTCGGGATGACCCCATGAATTCTCGGTCCAGTTAGCATTCTGAGCATTGTCCGGCGTCATGAGGCAGGCACCTCCTCACGAACGTCGATCTTGCC
>DNYO01000207.1 GCA_003506795.1 Deltaproteobacteria bacterium | reverse complement strand
ACCAGGAGGTCCTTGACAACGTTGATAAGCCGGGCCGTGTTGCGTTTGATGATCGCAAGGTAACTTCTCTGTTCGTCAGAGAGCTCTCCCTCATCCATCGTGTCGATAAATCCTTTTATGGAGGTCAGGGGGGTCCGCAGTTCATGAGATACATTAAGGACAAAATCACTCTTTACCTTCTCAAGCTTCCGAATTTCTGTGATATCGTGAAAGACAAGGACGATCTCTTCTTTCGAGGTCAGGAAGGTGGCGCTGCACAGAAAGATCAAGCCGTTTACCGTAATTTCCTCGACGTGGTTGTGTCTGTCCGCCCGGACCCTGTTGATAAGTTCGTTTATTCCCGGTTCCCGGATTGTCTCCCAGTACAATTTTCCATTTTCAAGGTCCCGGCCGGTAACAGCTTTGAGACTTTCGTTGGTAAAAAGCACCCTTTCCTCACCGTCAAGGACAAGGAGTCCTTCCTGCAGGGAGGAGATGATGCTGTTCAGCTCTTCTTTCTGACGGGTGAGTTCGGAGAAAAGACCCTGCATCTCATCGGTCATGTCATTGAAGCTGTCGGCAACCTCTTTGAGCTCATCCTGTTGTTTGAGCAGTACCCGTACACTAAAATCGTGGCCGGCCACCCGCTTGATCGCACTCGTCAATTCCCTGATGGGGCCGTAGATTGTCCGGGCGAAGATGAATGCCGCAACAAGGGCCAGGATAAGGATGATGATCGATATCTGCAGTATCCTTGCGTTCAGTTCCCGGGAGACAACCTTTATGTCTTTCAGGAACTTGCTGGCCCTGACGACATATAGCGTCTTCCTGTCCTTTTGAATGGGGATAGCGACATAGAGCATTTGCTGACCTAAGGTTTCGCTGAAACGCAGGAACCTTCCCGTGTTGCCTTCAAACGCCTGGGCAATTTCAGTTCTTGTGCGGTGGTTTTCCATTTTCTGCGGATCTTCCTCAGAGTCGGCGATGACCTTTCCTTCCCAATCCACAAGGGTGATCCGGGCATTAATCTGTCTCCCCAGCTGCTTCACGAAATGATCGATTGAAGCGGTTCTTCCTTCTGAAAAGGGTTGCTGCGTCATGCTGGTTCCGACAACCGCCGCAATGTCCTTTAATTCCCGTGCTGTCCGTTCCACCTGGTAATCGCGGATCAGGTACGAGGAAATGAGGACGATAAGCCCGGAAAGGGCGACGGTCAGGAAGAAATAGCTGCCGAATATCTTGAAAAAGATGGATCGTTTCATTCGTCTATCCTGTACCCTGCACCGCGAACATTCTTTATAATGTGAGAGGCCTTACCGAGTTTTTCGCGCAGATGCCTTATATGGACGTCTACCGTGCGGTCGATGACGAATTTTTCGTCTCCCCAGAGAAAGCTTAAGATCTGGTCCCGCGACTGAATGCGTCCCTGCCTGGAGGCGAGCAACTGAAGTATCTTGAATTCACTTGGGGTAAGGTCGATTTTTACCCCCTCCACCTCAACTTCGTGTCTGTCGAGATCGATGGTAACGAGATCGGAAACGACTATCCTTCGGCTTTCCTCATCTTTCCTGCCATGGCGCCGCAGAACGGCACGCACCCGCGCCACGAGCTCGCGGGTCGAAAAGGGTTTTGTCACGTAATCATCCGCTCCCAGCTCGAGACCGATGACCTTATCTGTTTCTTCTGTCTTTGCAGTTAGCATAATGATCGGAATGGAGGAAAAACGTTCCTGTCCCCGCAAATACTTACAGATCTCAAGGCCGTCCACGTCGGGAAGCATGAGATCAAGTATGATGAGATCCGGCAGTTCTTTCCCGAGAAACTGATAGAGGGGCTCCACTTCGGTAAAAGCCTTGACGCGGAAATTCGATTTCTTCAGATGAAGGGACACCAGTTCAAGTATGTCCGGTTCATCATCGATGACTGCTATCAATTGGCTGACCATACTATGAGATTACCTCATCGCCCGTTCTTTGCAAAGCTGTTTTGGGCACCATGCTGAATGAATTACCCCGTCGCAGGTCCATCTCCCTTTATAATCGTGTATATGCTAGGAAATAATTGTTAAGATTGAATTAAGAAGAAGCGTCCTTAAATGGGAACTGACGAAAAGACTGTCGAAGTTCTTAAATCACGCTTACATCTGCGATGATACTTTGCCCAGAAATACTATGAATTTGCGCAGAAGCCTCTCGTCGAAGCACTGTATCATTCCCCGGTCGCGCGGGTCTTCCTTCGAGTCTTTTCCTGGTTCATTGCCATTTGACGGCTTTCCGACCATGATCTGCGCGGCCCTTGCCGCTGGCAGGGCCTCTTTGTATGGCCGGCGGGACGTCATGGCATCAAAAACATCCACAATTCTCAATACGCGGGCCAGGATGGTTATACTTTCCCCTTTCGCGCTCATAGGATAGCCTCCCCCGTGAAAGTCCTCATGATGCTGCAATATGGCTTTCCTTACAAAATCAGGGGTTTCGCTGTCGACGAGCATGGCGAAACCGCTCAAGGGGTGGCGCTTGATTATCTCCCATTCAAGTGCATCGAGAGGCCCGTCCTTGTTTAATATATCCTGAGAGACAAAGACCTTTCCTATATCGTGCAGTATGGCGCTGACACCGCATTGCTTCAGTATTTCCTTTTTCCGGACTTCGTCGAACGTGGGGAAGCCGGGATCTATCTCCTCGAGAATGTCCGGGTTGCTCCTGAGAAAGGCCACCGTGAACCACAGGACTTTTGTAGCGTGCTCGTATGTCTTGTAGTCGTGGCCGATCATCTTCGCCAGTGGCTTGAGGGAGTTCGATTCCGCTATGAATATCAGCGAGTGACTGACGAGCGCCTGAGTCCGCCGCACCGCATCGTCGTGCATCCGACCCAGTCCCAGGGATGTTTCGAAGGAGTCTTTGACTACGTTTGTGGAAACCCTGCTGAATACGTCGGCCTTCTGGTCGTCCGGCATTCCCTGGCTATCAAGGATATTTCCCAGGTGGGTCTCAAGATACTCCTCATACCTGATCTCTTCCTCGAGGTCGATGAAAACTTCCTGCGGCCCGCTTTCGGCAAGTGTGTTCAACTGTTCCTTCCTGACTTCATTGCCGTCACGCGCCCACAGGATGTAACGCCCATCCTGGGAAAGAACGTATATCTTGAATTTCGGTAAGCTTCCGGGTATTATCGCTCCGGGAGGAAT
>DNYO01000063.1 GCA_003506795.1 Deltaproteobacteria bacterium | reverse complement strand
TCAGCCATCATATCCAGGAGAGACTACGGATAAGGAGTCACCACACGTAGAGACATCCAACTATCCTCTTTAAACACCGTATGGTGGTTTATATGCGTATCCTTCCCGTTGTATGAGAGGTCTTCCTGGTTTCCGGCCTTCGCCGGAATGACGGATAGAGAAAGGCTGGAATGACGAACTGATCGAGATGAGGCAACCTGGTTTTGAAATGCGGGATTTACCTGTCCTGAATCATTGCGTTATAAAGAGAGCGGTCCGGGAAATGAATTATTTTGGACAGCAGTGCCCATAACCTATAACCTATAACCTATAACCCATAACCCGTCCTCATCACATTTCCCTTTTGAGCATGTAATCCGCCAGCTCCAGAAGCGCGGTCTTGTACCGCGAGGAAGGAAAGTTATCGAGGTATTTCTTTGCCTTATCGAGGTGATCTTCGGTTGCCGCCAGTGTGTAGGCGATTCCTCCGGTCTTTTCAATGATGCTTCGCACGCGCTCGAAGTCGCGTTTGGTTATCCTCTGTTTGGTGACGACCTTTTCAATGTAAGCCTTATATTTGTCCCCGGTGTTCTCTAAAACGTAAATGAGGGGGAGGGTGACCTTGCCCTCCTTCAGGTCGGTTCCCACACGTTTGCCAAGAACATCATTGTAGGACGTATAGTCGAGGACATCGTCCATGAGCTGAAAGGCAATGCCGAGGTTATAGCCGAAGTTCTTGAGAGCCTTTCTCTCGTTGTTGGATCTGTTGCCAAGGATGGCGCCGATCTCGCAGGCCGCTCCGAAAAGGACGGCAGTTTTGTTGCCTATGATTTCATAGTAATCCTTTTCCGTGGTTTCGATATCGGCGGTCTTGACGATCTCAAGGATCTCTCCTTCCGACAGAGCCGTTGTCACCTGTGAGATTGTCTTCAGGATCTCGTTATTACCGTCTCGGGACATAAGTTCAAAGGATCTCGAATAGAGGAAGTCACCGACGAGTACACTGGGTTCGTTGCCCCAGACGGTATTGACGGTCGACAGGCCCCGGCGGGTCTTGGCGTTATCCACCACATCATCATGAAGCAGGGTGGCTGTATGGATGAACTCGATGATGGCGGCGTAGGGGATGTGTTTCTTGCCGCGGTAGCCGCAAAGCTTTGAACAAAGCATCACGAGGACCGGACGTACCCTCTTCCCGCCGGATTTGATGATGTAAGTGACGATCTCCTTGATGTACGTGACCCGTGTGCTCATGAGTCCGTCTATGGATGCTTCGAGCTGGTCCAGGTCCTTTTGAATGATTTCTGTAAATCCTGACATGCTAGTCCCCGAATGAGTAATAGTTTTTGACTTCCGTGGAGAGAGTTTCACCGTCGTATACATAGAGCGGTGTTTCGATGACGGCGCCCACCCCTCCATCTTTGACGAATTCCGCAAGGACGAGATTCGCCTTCTCATCTCTGCGTGGATATACGCCCCGCAATCTTTTGAGCGCTAGTTTTTGTGACTGGGCCTCATGGACGAGTTCGCCGGCGCGATGAGCCGGATATATGATATTAAAGCGTCCCTTCCCTATCAGAAGGGACGATGCAGCGGACAGGAGAGACTTAAGATCGAGCGTTTCCTCGTTTCGCGCCAGAAAACGCGACTTTTCAGGGCATGTCCTTCCACTGCGTCGTTTGGTGTACGGCGGGTTGGATACGATGACATGAAAAGGCGTTTTTTTCATCTCTTGAACCGCGGTGCGAATATCCGCATTGATGAACTGAACATGGTCTTCACAAGAATTGATCATCCTGTTCTTTTGCGCAACCTCATAAAGATCTTTCTGAAGTTCCACGCCGGTCATGGTGTTTCCATAGCCCTTTTTGGCTATATAGATAGGTATGATACCACAACCGGAGCCTATATCCAACAGCCTTTCATGCTTTTTCAATGCCACGAAAGCAGCCAGCAGGATCGAATCGATTGAGAAACGATAACCTTTTTTCTTCTGGATGATCTTCAGTTGTTCGCTGCACAGGATGTCAAGGGTTTCGTCTTTTCCGACGATGTCATGCATACTTGTAGAATACCAGACCTGTCAGGATCTTGGGATAGAAGAAGGTGGATTTGGGGGGCATATCAAGGCTGTTTTCAGCGATGTCCCTTACCTCGTCAACTGTCGTCGGGGGCAGAAAGAACGCAATGTCTTGAGAGCCGTTCCTGACAGACTCGACGGACCATTGATGGTCCTCGGTAAAGGATATCTCATCGTCTTTGATTTTCATAATGTCCCGGAGAACGCCGCTGTGGATGGCATTGACTTTCAGCTTTTTCAAGGTGTCATGAAGGCCGGAGGCGGCATATAGCGGCAACGGGGATTTCTCAACAGCCATATAAAGGTGCAGTGGATCGTCGCCGGAAAAGAAGGCAAAGGCAAGGCCGGAAGAGGCGGCAACGGATGCGAGGATGCCCTTCAGTGAATCGTCGCCGTTGAACCCTCTCTTTTCGATGGTCATGAAAGGTTCGAGCGCTCCGATAAGCTCTTTCAGAGGACGTTTCTGAGCGAACCTGACCAGCCTGTGGTAGGGAAGGATCACAATCCCCCGGTCGTACATGTCGGTCAGATAGAAAGGCGCATAAGGGAGGTTGAGACGATAGGAGACATCTAGCCTGTGGTGTCCGTCGGCGATGTAGATACATTTCTCATCGAGGATCGAGCCGACAGTGCCGATGGAATCGTTATCCGTGATCCGGTAGAACCTGGTCTTGATGGACTGTTCGTCTGTGAAGTCGAAGAGAAGCTCTCCGGGTGCGGCCTCAAGAGCGCGCCGGATTGCCGTGTCCCTGTCATCGTAAAGGCCGAAGATGAAGCTGGTGTAGGTCCTTAATGTACCGATCAGCTGCTCGCGGTCCGCCTTCGCTTTCTTGCGGGTCTGCTCGTGGGTCAGGATACGTTCCCTATCCAATTTGTGAAGGGCGATAAACCCCTTCCGGAGGAACGTGGCCGACTCTACGGCGAACTCCTGCTCATAGACATAAATGGATTCATGGGGATCGGGGGCGAGAACACCCTTTGAGAGCCATTCATCCATGGTATTCTTCGCGTTATGGTACCTGTCGGTGCCGGGCAGGTCCCGGGGAAGTTCCAGCCGGATGGCGTTGAAGGGATTTCGGGCATAATAGGGGTCGGTATCTTCTATCACATCATAGGGAGGGCACACCAGGTCGGCGATGCCGTCGGTTTTTTCGGTGTTATAGAGTATACCTTTAAATGGTTTCATTAACTTGCCTGCGATTCAGGATATGCTGATTCTGTGTAACATACGGGAGCGGGTTGTGTCAAAAGGTTTTAGACCGTTTATTTTCAAGGAAACTGTTGACAGGGCATGACGGGTTGTGTTTTAAATTTACACATTGCCGAGGTAGCTCAGTCGGTAGA
>DNYO01000228.1 GCA_003506795.1 Deltaproteobacteria bacterium | reverse complement strand
CATGATCGAGACCATCAACAAGATCATCAGGGTATCCCGTGGCCTCGTGCAGGAGCTTGGCAGGGAGCCGTATCCCGATGAGATAGCGGACAGAATAGGGTTTTCATCTGAGAAGGTCAGGAGGGTTCTGAGAATCACGAAAGAGCCCATCTCTCTCGAGACGCCCATCAACGACGATGAAGATACGCATCTCGCCGATTTTATCGAGGACAAGAATATACTTACCCCGCAGGATTCGGCCATATATGACGATCTGGTAACAAACCTCAACTCCATCCTCTCAACACTTTCACCCCGGGAGGAAAGGGTCGTGAGAATGCGTTTCGGACTCGGGGAGAGGCAGGACCATACTCTTGAAGAGGTGGGACAGGTCTTTGAGGTTACGCGTGAAAGGATCAGGCAGATCGAGGCGAAGGCCTTAAAGAAACTCAGGCACCCGATGCGGGCAAAGCTGCTGCGGTCTTTCGTAGATCTGTAAGCCCGGGCTGACGGTTGACCGGATAAAGATAAAGGGTGAGGCTCATCGATCGGTTGGGGCGATCGATGAGCGATAATCNNCTGCGGGCTGTCTGCCGCCTCCCGGCCATTGCCAATTTTTCCTTGACAAAAGGGCACCATTAAAATAATTTATGCAAAATTTTCCCAGTGTTCTGGTGATGAATTCAGACAACAACAAGGGGATTTTCCTATTGATTATCGTATAAATGATATAAGCCCCGCTTAACTCCCGGCCGTTTCATATTTTTCTGGTTATCGACATAAATTCAGGTCCAAAGGAGGCATGCGAAGTGAAGGTTCTGGTATTCATAAAAGAGGTGGCTGATACGGAAGCCCGGATTATCATAAGCTCCGATCAGAAAGATCTTGAGATTGAAAATAAATACACCGTCAACTTCTTCGATGAATTTGCGGTCGAAGAAGCCATACGAATCAAGGAGTCATTGAAGGATGTCGAGATCACGGTTTGCACCTTTGCGCCCCCGAGAGCGGTCGAGGCTTTAAGGACAACGATAGCCATGGGTGCCGACAGGGCGTTCCTTATCGACAGCAGAAACCATGAAAGCGACGACCCCCTCATCGTTTCGCGTATCCTTGCTGGCTTTGCCGTCAAAGAAGGGTTCGATTTGATTCTTTGCGGCCGCCAGGCCATGGATGATGAAAGCGCCAACGTGGGTCCCATGATCGCCGAGTTTCTCAAAATACCGCACGTCAATCAGGTCACGAGGCTCCAGGTTTCCGGCAACGGCACGGCCGAGGTCCAAAACGAAATAGAGGGCGGCAAAAAGGTGTCCGAGGTTCTGCTGCCGGCACTTCTTACCACCCAGAAAGGTCTCAATGAACCACGGGTGCCGCTCATCACCGGAGTAATGAAGGCGATGAAGACCGAGATAGCCGTTCTTGACCCTGCGGCAATCGAAATCCCTTTCGGCTCAATAGATAGGGAGACATCAAAGATCCTGGTCCTTTCCTATGAATTGCCTGCCAAACGACCTTCCGTGAGCATCATTGAGGGTGCATCGCCTGAAGAAAAAGCGACAGGTCTCGTCAGGGCTCTCAAGGAAGAGGCGAAGGTGCTGTAAACAGGAGGTATGCACATGACCAGAGATGTTTTTGTTTTTGTTGAATGCAAAGATTCGGTGCCCAGAAAGGCATCGCTCGAATTGTTGTCGGTCGGAAGGCAGGTGGCCTCACACTTTTCATCCGGCCTTTTCGCCGTGGTGGTGGGGTCCGGCGTCAAAGACGCGGCGCAGATGGTAAGCGGGTACGCTGACACGACGGTCCTTGTCGATAACGAATCACTGGCGGACTACGGCTGGGACACCTATGGGTCGGTCCTGGAAGGGGTACTGAAAAAATACGAACCCATGTTTCTCCTCGGTATGTCATCGATGACCGGCAAGGACCTTTTTCCCAGAATTGCCGTTCGTCTGCAGGCGGCCATGATCTCCGATGCAGTGGGGCTGGATCTTGAGGGGGAAGGAATAAAGATCAAGAAGCCGCTCTTTGGCGGCAAGGTGATATCGTGGCTTGCCCCGAAGGCCGACTCGATGGTCATTGTCACATTCAGACCCAATTCCTTTGCCGTCGGAAATGCGGGCGAAAAGGGCCCGATTGTTGAGGAACAGTTTACCGCGGAAACCAACCCGGGGATAAAACCGATATCGTTTGAAAAGACCGGTTCAAAAAAAGTGGACCTTCAAGAAGCGGATTTCATTATCTGCGGAGGAAGGGGAATGAAAGCCGCCGAGCATTTTTCGATGCTCGACGAGATAGCAGACCTCATGGGCGGCCGCACAGGCGCATCGAGAACGGTGGTGGACAGCAAGTGGCGGGAGTATGACGACCAGATCGGCAAGAGCGGGAAGACCGTCTCGCCGAAGCTGTACATAGGCTGCGGTCTCTCAGGCGCCCTTCACCACATTATGGGCATGGATACCTCCGGGGTGATCGTTGCCATCAATAAAGACCCGAACGCCCCGATATTTCAGTACGCCGATTACGGCATCGTGGATGACCTTTTTGCAGTCCTTCCGGCTTTGAAGGACGAATTGAAAAAGACGCGGGAAGATACGTAAGGCATGGACAAAATCGATGTAGTGATCGTCGGTGCCGGTCTCGCCGGTTTATCCTGTGCGCACGTGCTTGCCCGTCATGGTGTGCAGGTGGTTGTCGTGGAGCGCGGCGATTTTCCCGGCAGCAAGAATATGACGGGCGGCAGACTTTACCTGCTGCCGGTAAAGAACATGGCATCGGACATGCTTGACGGTGCCCCCTTCGAACGCAAGGTTGTCCGGGAGCGCTGGACCCTTCTCGGGAGCGGCAGATCCGTCAGCCTCGACCACACCGCGGAAAGATTCAGGGAAGAAGACCACAGCTATACGGTGCTCAGGGCCCGTCTTGACAGGTGGCTCTCTGAGCGTCTCATGGCCCGGGGCGTCTTTGTCATCCCCAAATACCGCGTCGATGATCTTTTGTGGGAAGGCGGCGCGGTGGCCGGGATAAAGGCCGGGCCGGAGGAGATCCCCGCCCATGTTGTCGTCGCCTGCGATGGCGTCCTGTCTTTCATGGCGCAAAAGGCCGGCTTGCGGCCCGCCATGGCGCCGAAAAGTTTTGCCGTCGGTATGAAAGAGGTCCGCGAACTGTCCGAAGAGAAGATAAACGACCGCTTCAATGTTGAAGCGGGGGAAGGCGCAGCCCATCTCTTTGTGGGCGATGTGACGAAAAGTATGTTCGGAGGCGGTTTTCTCTACACGAACAGGGACACCGTATCCATTGGTGTCGTGGCAGGCGTCAATGCCCTGATGCAAAAGAGCCCGGCGGTCGACGCCCCGATGCTCCTTGAGATGTTCAAGGAACGCTATGAGATGACGAGAATCCTGGAAGGCTCGAAGATAGTCGAGTATTCGGCCCACGTCATACCCGAGGCGGGGTACCACGGTGTCGGAAAGCTCTGCGGCAACGGCATTCTCCTTGCCGGCGATGCCGCCGGTTTTGCCCTCAATATGGGTGTCACGGTGCGCGGGATGGAATTTGCCATAGCGTCAGGAATGATCGCCGCCGAAACCATAATCCAGGCAAGAGAATCGGGTGACTTTTCGGAATCGACCCTTTCCGACTACGCCCGGCGGCTTAAGGAAAACTTTGTCATGAAAGATCTGGAGGCTGCGAAGAATATGCCCGGCTATCTCGAAAACGAGTCATTCTTTTCCTATTACCCCGAAACCTTCCCCGGTCTCCTGGAAAAGATCATGTGGTTCGACGAAAACCCGAAAGGGCCTCTGGGAAAAACACTCTGGGACGGGCTGAAGTCATCGGGCATGCTGAGTATGAAGCGGCTCCTTGAGCTGTATCGTATCAGGAAGATATGAGGTGACCCAGGACATGAAGATCGACGAAAAGCTTGCCATCGACGCCTTCAAGACGGATAAGGAAAGTCACATTATCATAAACCACGACATTTGCAGGACGCGGTGCACCAAACGATACTGCCTGACGGTTTGCCCCGGGCACCTCTATACCTTCAATGAAGAGGAAAACGCGATCGTCGTGGAGTATGCGGGCTGTCTGGAATGCGGCACCTGCATGATAGCCTGTACGGAAGGCGGCATTACATGGACTTACCCGAAAGGGGATTTCGGCGTGCAGTACAGGTACGGGTAGACTCTTCGAGGTTTAGCCGGGCTACCCGGTCCATTTTTGACCATACGCGTCCTTCAAGACCGTTTTTCGCTTGCCAGGTGCCGATTTACGCGCGGCGCACTTTCTTCTTCGCCTCTTTTCTGCTATTTTAATTGTGAGTTTTCATGGATATCATTACCGCAAAAAATCTGGCAAAAGACTATGATGGGTTCAGGGCCGTCGACGGGGTCAATTTTTCCATCACAGCCGGGGAGTGTTTCGGCTTCCTGGGACCGAACGGCGCCGGGAAGACGACGATAATGCGCATCCTTTATTGTTTTCTTCCTCCGACACGGGGGGAGGTCATGGTTCTCGGCCATGATGTCCGGAAGGACCCGAGCCTTATTAAATCATGTATAGGGGTCATGCCCCAGGATGACAGCCTCGATCCGGACCTTTCCGTCATCCAGAACCTTGTCGTCTACGGAAGATACTTCGACATGCCGAAAAAGAAGACACTGCCGCTCGCGAAAGAACTTCTCGCTTCCGTGGGGCTTACGGATAAGATGAAGGCGAACATCAAGAGCCTGTCGGGGGGTATGAAAAGAAGCCTTCTTCTCGTGAGATCAATCGTGAACGATCCCGAGCTGATCATCCTTGATGAACCGACGACCGGCCTCGATCCGCACAGCAGACAGATGGTCTGGAAGAGACTTTCCGATCTGCAGGCACAGGGCAAGACGCTCCTCCTGACGACCCACTACATGGAGGAGGCCGAGAGACTCTGCAATCGTGTCGCCATCATGGACAGGGGGAAGATAATTGTCATCGCCTCACCCCGGGAACTCATGGACCGGTACGGGGGGAATCTCGAAGCTGTGTATCTGAAACTCACCGGGAGGAAGCTTGAGAGTTAAACGGGCCTTTCGTGTGTGGCAGAGGCATTTCACGGTCTATACGAAGCTGTATCTCTCGAGCATCGCCCTCAATTTCGTCGAACCCGTCCTTTACCTCGTCGCCCTTGGTTTCGGTCTCGGAGGATACATCGAACACGTCCAGGGGAAACCCTACATCAAC
>DNYO01000161.1 GCA_003506795.1 Deltaproteobacteria bacterium | reverse complement strand
AGGCACCAGCACGGTATCGTGGGAAGATGCAGCCAAGACGGCCGTAGAGACCGCTGCAAAGAGCGTCAAGGACCTTCGTATCGGGGAGGTGGTAACGCAGGATGTAACGGTGGAAAATGGAAAGGTTGTAAGCTACCGGGTAAGACTCAATATTTCCTTCAAGTATCATCCGGAAATAGCCTGGTATGAAGAGGTTCAACGCTGAAACACCAGGGCTTGCTCCCGGTTTCTTCGTCAAAGGCCAGGGATACCCGAAGGTTTCCCTGGCCTTCTCACCTCTGAACAACCGCTGTCTTGCTTGTCTCAGTCATGAACCGCGTCCACAGGTCGATCCAATGTGCGGATATGGACAAAACCCAGCTCAGCGCAGAACACTTTCACACTTTCCCTTGCCGCCTTACCGATGGGCTCGAGCAATTCTCCGTTCCCGGGCTGTTAAACGGTTCTCCTCGCGGCCTCTTCGATCCCGTGATTGCTCATGTTTTCGTTTCCTCCTCCGAGGAACGATGTTCTCTCAGAATTATCTGCCGGTACAATCGTTCCGTGTCGTCCCGGCAACACAGTCCGGTCCCCGGGGACATCACCGCCGAGGCCCCGGCGGCCACGCCGAAAGAAAGCGCTTCCCGGAGGGTCTTTCCCCTTGCAAGACTCAGCACCATACCCGCCACCATGCTGTCCCCTGCCCCGACAACGCTCCTGATCGGTACGGTCGGAGCCCGCACATGCTCACACCCGTCTTTGGACACCATCATGGCGCCGCCCGCACCCAACGAGACGACAATCACCTCACTGTAACCTTTCCCGATCAGCTTCCCGGCCCCATCCTCCAGTTCCAACTCATCCCGGATTTCGCCGCCGATGAGGCTCCTCATCTCATTCATGTTCGGTTTTAGCAAATACACTCCAGCCCGCGACGCCAATCGAAGCGGTTCACCCGATGTATCGACAATCAGCCTGGCCCCCAACCGTGGGGCAGCCTCTGCCAGCCGAGCGTAAAAGTCTTCCGGAACCCCCGGGGGGAGACTCCCGCTCGCCACCAGATAGCCAGGTTTCGGATCCAGCGCCTCCAGCATTTCGAGACATTGCCGCCATTCCTTCTCCCTCAACGTCGGTCCCAGCATGCCAAAACGAAACTGCCTTCCGCTCGATTCCTCCTGGATAGTCAGATTCTCCCGTGTCGACCCTTCGATGGGAACCCGGTAATGAGAAATGCCTGCCTCGTCGATAAGCGCCTGAAGCATTTCGCCGAACGGGCCCCCGGCAGGGTAAAGGGCCGATGACTTCCCGCCCAGTATCCCGATTACCCGGGACACGTTGACGCCGCCGCCGCCGGGTTCGTATGTTGAAGGTTTGCAGCGCAGCTTGCGGTCTGCAACAACATGTTCGACGCTCGAGCTTATATCTATTGAAGGATTCATCGTCAGGGTCACTATATGTTTCATATAGATAAGCCTCCCATCATCGGCTTTCGGGCGTACCCCCTTTTCCTTCCCGTCGGGGCCTCAAAGCCGGTGTAGATATCGAGAAGTCCTTCCATCCGCATTGCGGACATGGATGCCCGCGTGAGGCGTGGCAAACCGGCGAACTTTTCATTTAAAACGAGCGGCGGCCTCCCGGTAAGCTTTTTCCATATCATCCATGGCAGAATCCAATCCCGATTTCACATCTTCCCAGGCTTTCCCGGAAGCTGTTTGCAGTTCTTCCTGCTTCTTCGAAGCGGCCTCCCTTTTCTTCTTAAGCTCACTCATCTGTTCATCGAACTCCGCCCGTGCCTCTTTCTTCATCTTTTCGGCCCGTGCCTGCAATTCATCGATCTTCTTATCGTAATCCTTCAGTTTGGCCTCCGCCTGTTTGCGGTATTCGTCCATCTGCTGGGTGGTATATGCCGTTGCCTTCTGAACAGCCTCCCCGGCCTCCTTCTTCACCTCTTCCACTGTGGCAGGCTTTTCGGTCTTTGCGGGTTCTTCCTTGGCTTTGCAGCCGGCCAGAATCAGGACACCTATAACAACCATTATCAATGAAAAGTACTTCATTCCCATTACCTCCTTTTTCATTATTTCGACTCTCCCCCGGGAAAAGCCGGGAGCGCCAAGCCCTCTGAAAGATGGAAAGTTGCCCCAACTGTAGCCCCCTGCCCCACCTTCTCGCAACCCGATTGCAACATGTTCGCACCTGTGCGGCTGCCGGTTTAAGGGGAATCCTTACGATCTGGTAAACGTTGGCCGGCACCTCAATCCCCGTATCGCTGGATAGCGCAATTGCGCCATCCAGAGCCATTCCACAAGCTTTCCCGTTACGGTGGAAACAAACGTTACTCCCAGGATAACCACGATAACACGTATTGACCAGAACACTATCTTTCCGGTAGTCACTCTCATGGCTGGCCCAATCGCCTGTCAACCTGGACTTGCAATATCGGTACCAGCTTTGTCAGTCTGCGGAATTACGGGAGTTCATGGGTTTTGCCAGGAAATCGTGGGGTCAATCATGATCAAGACCGTGGCAAATCGCCCCAAGAAAGTCAGGAGGCGGGGATTCAGGTTTTTCCGGTGTTTTGGCCCCGACAACAAGCCCACACCATCCAACTGCCTCATTTCTTCGATGAATGCACGGCAACGTGCAAGCCTATGAGACGCGCGACAAAAACGGCAAC
>DNYO01000029.1 GCA_003506795.1 Deltaproteobacteria bacterium | reverse complement strand
TCCTGACCCTTTCATTGCGCCCGCCCCTCCCGGCTCCCCCGGGAGGGGCTTTTTTTTGCCCGGCGCTTTGAACCCCGGCCGCATAAATAATAGAATAAGGCCTCGCGGTTCCAAGGAGGACAGTTCAAGCCATGCTCAAAGATATCTCCAGTCTTTTCGTCCAGCCTGTGCTCAATGTCTGGCACATCTTCGCCAACTACCTGCCCAACGTCATCGCGGCCCTCATCTTCATCCTGTTCGGGCTGTTCATCGCCCGGGTCTTCAGTTCCATCGCGGAGAACTTCCTGCGCCGCCTCAAGCTCGACTCCTATACCAGCCGCGTCGGGGTGAACGAGATCCTGGCCCGGTTCGGCCTCGGCAAGTCGCTGGTCACCGTGATCGGCTTCGTCATCTACTTGTCGCTGATACTGGTATTCTTCGTCTCGGCCGCCAACGTGCTCAACCTCACCGTGATCTCGGCCATACTCGAGCGGTTCGTCATGGACTTCATGCCCAAGATCACCGCCGCCATCTTCATCGCCTTCGGCGGCCTGCTCTTCGCGAAGTTCCTTTCCGAGGTGGTGCATAATTCCGCCACGGCGAACAACCTGCGCGGCGGGCGCGTGCTGTCGCAGATAGTCTATTTCACCGTCATAGTCTTCGCGGCCATCATCGCGCTGGAGCAGATGGGCATAGCGATGAAGACCATCCGCTCCAGCCTGAGCATCGTGCTGGGCTCCTTCGGCCTCGCTTTCGCCATAGCCTTCGGCCTGGGAGCCAAGGACGCGGCGGCCTCGCTGATAAAGACGATGTTCCAGGACGAAAAGAAGTAGCCTCCGCCGAGGCGGTAAAAAAGAGAGGCCCCGGGGCGACCCGGGGCCTCTTCTTTTTTGCTGGCCTTCGCCGGCTCAGTCTATATAGTCCCTGAGCATCTTGCTGCGGCTGGGGTGGCGCAGCTTGCGTATGGCCTTGGCCTCGATCTGGCGCACCCGCTCGCGCGTGACGCGGAAGATCTTGCCCACTTCTTCAAGGGTCCGGGGGTAGCCGGTCTCTATGCCGAAGCGCAGTTTGATGATCTTGGCCTCGCGGTCGGTCAGCGTGGAAAGTATCTTCGTGACCTCGCGGCGGCGCAGCAGTTCGACGGCCGAGTTAGACGGCGGCAGCCCCGTCTTGTCCTCGATGAAGTCCTCCAGGTGAGAGTCCTCGTCCTCGCCTATGGGCGTGGACAGGGAGATCGGGTCCTGCATTATCTTCAGCGCGTTCTTCACCTTGTCCATCGAGATGTGCATGTGCTTGCTGTATTCCTCGATGTTGGGGTCGCGGCCGAATTCCTGGCGGTAGCGGCGGGTAACCTTCATCAGCTTGCTGACCAGCTCCTTCATGTGCACCGGGATGCGGATGGTGCGGGCCTGGTCGGCTATGGCGCGGTTGATCGACTGGCGTATCCACCAGGTGGCATAGGTGCTGAACTTGTAACCCCGCTTGTACTCGAAGCGATCCACCGCTTTCATGAGGCCGATATTGCCTTCCTGGATGAGGTCGAGCAACGACAATCCTCTATTAATGTATCTCTTTGCGATGCTCACCACGAGCCTGAGATTGGCCTTGACCAATTCGTTCTTTGCCCCGGAGAAGTTTCTTTCAGCCATCTCTATGCGCTTGAGGCACTGTTTCAGAAGCTTTGAAGAGATGCCGATCTCGTCTTCGATCCTCATCTTTCTGTTCATAAGCGCCTGGAGGTGCCGTTTGTTCCCCTTCTCCCTGGACCGCTTGAACCTCGCGATCTCCAGATCGATTTTTTCAACACGATCCACATAACGCTTCATGCGCACAATGATCTTTTCCGTGATCTTTTTGCTGAGATTGATCTCCGTTATGATCTTCTGCATCTCCTTGCTGTGGCCATCTTTTTTGTCGTTCGAGTTTTCTTTGAGCCTGGAATGTTCCTCCTTGAGTCTCTCGAGGAGCGCTATCACTCTTTCTCTCTGATATTCGAGTTCCGTATCACCCTCGTCTTCGTCATCGGCCTCAACGGTAATGTCTTTCACGGCGGCCTTCGATGTTTTGAGCGCCATAAGGGCATTGAGGAGTTCTTTGACAGTACCGGGAAAAGACAGGATAACCTGCTTAATCTCTTCTTTTGCCTCTTCCATCAGACGCGCGATCTCTTTCTCGCCTTCCCGCGTAAGCAGAGCCATGCTGCCCATCTCCTTGATGTAATGACGGATGGGATTGATCAGATCGTCGTCGTAAACCTCTTCGAGATCCCCCTCAAGAACCTCCTCAGCCTCGGCATTCTCCACACTGCCTATGGCTTCCTGGTGTTCGATCTCGAATAGATCGATATCATCAAGGATGTTGCTGGGTTTTTCGCCTTCAGATATGAATGTGTACAGTTCCCTGTTTTCAAGATTCTCCTCATAAGGATAAAATCTCCTTACTTTTTCAGGCATGGCCACCTCTCTATAAAAAATTATTTTTTATATGCGTCAATACCTGTCTCTTTTGTTCCAGGAGTTCTGTGATCGCCGCTGCGTCCCCCTTCCTTTCCGCCTCGGCAAGCTTCTCGGTCAGCTTCTTGGATTGCTCTCTGAAAAACTGGCGTTCAATGTGTTTGAAATAGTCGAGAAGCACCTTTTCAGGCTCGTCAGGATCCAGATGGCCGTCGCCAAAGGCTGCATCAAGGACAAGCCCCTTCAGATCCTCTTTATCGAGAGTCTCGATAAAGTTCCGTACGTCAAGATTTCTTTCCTGTTCAAAACAAGAAACCATTCTTGTCATGACCTCTCTCACATCAGCATCCTTAATGTAATGCAGTACCTCCTTTCCTTCAAAGAATTGAAGAAGATCGGGGCGTGTGATGCAAACATTGATAACCTTCTTTTCGATAACACTTTTCGTGCTGTCTGCCCTGACAACCCCGTTATTCATCTCATACGACCTGCCGCCGGGAAAATGCTCTTCCTCGACCCCGGTCAACTCGGACAGGCGCTTAATGTAGAGTCTCTTTTTGACCCTGTCGCTGATGGCATCGATATGAGGCATCACCTGTCTGATGAAAACCTGCTTCCCCCGAACCGTCGTCATCTTTTCTTTTTCGGCATAGTAGTCGAAATAGAAATCGAGAATGGGCTTCCGTTTCTTCGCAATCTCCACGATCGCGTCGGCACCCTTTTCGCGAACAAAACTGTCGGGATCATGCCCTTCGGGCAGGACGACCATGTTGCCGTTCACCTCCATCTCCGCGAAGAGCCCGATCAGTCTCAGCGCGCTCTTGATTCCCGCTTCGTCCCCGTCAAGCATGAGTGTGATGTTCTCGGTATAATTCCTCAGTTTCGCTATCTGCCCCTCCGTAACCGAGGTCCCGAGAGTGGAGACCGCGTTCCTGAGGCCTGCCCCGTAAAGGGCAATCAAATCGAAATAACCTTCAACGATATAGACTTCATCCAGATCGGTAATGTGCTTTTTTGTCCTGTCGATACCGAACAACGAACTTCGCTTCGAAAATACGGAAGACTCGGGAGAGTTCACATACTTCGGCATGCCATCCTTCTCGAGGGTCCTTCCGCCAAAACCGATAACCCTCTTATTGACATCGATGATGGGGATGATGATCCTCCCCCAGAACATGTCATAGAACTCGGTGTCTTTCATCCTCACGATACCCGTACTCAAAAAGACATCGCCGGGTATGTCGGTGGACTTGAGAAGGGCCTTCAAGGCCCCCCGTGAACGCTCGCTGTAGCCAAGCTTGAATTCCTCCATTATCTCGGAGGAGATCCCTCTCTTCTCGAGATAGTCCCGGGCAAAGCTCGTGCGCCGAAGACTCTTCTGATAGAACTCGCACAGTTTCCCGAGCGCATCGTAGTGGCCCGCCTTCTTTCTGTCGCCCTTTCTCTCAACCTCGATCCCGTATTGACGGCCAAGATGTTCAAGGGCCTCGACAAAGGTAAGGTTTTCATATTTCATTACGAAGCTCACCGCATTCCCGCCTTCCCTGCAGCCGAAACAATAAAAGATCTGCTTTTCCACGCTTACAGTGAAAGAAGGCGTCTTTTCCTTGTGGAACGGACAAAGCCCCATGTAGTCCTTGCCGGCCTTTCTCAACTTAACGTGCTGAGAAATGACATCGATAATGTTCACTCTCTGCAGAAGCTCGTCAAGGGACGCTTTCATGCAAACTCCACAATGGTGACACCGGCGTTGCGTTCGTCGGGGTGATATTCACGAACATAGGGGGTATCCCCAAGGCGGCCTCTGACGGCCTGCATAAGCCTGCCCGTACCGATGCCATGAACGATCCTGATCTGCGATACACCCTCGACCACGGCCCGGTCAAGAAACGTGTCGACGATCTTTAGCGCCTCTTCGACCCGCATACCGACGAGGTTCAATTCCCGTTGTTCTATTTTTTCTACGCTGATTTCGGTCTTGTCTTTCGATACCCGCTTCGGGCCCTCAACCGCCTTGACGAGGAACATCCTTTTCAGTTTCGTTCTTACGTTTCCGATAGCGACTTCGAAAACACTTCCCTCTCTGTCGACATCGACGACGTACCCTTTACTCCCCAGTGTCTTCACCAGAACATAGTCGCCTATCCGGATGTCCTCCCTGACCTCTTTCGCGGGTCCCCCCAACCTCTCCTTCAGGGAACGTACCTTCTCCTTACTCTTTGTTATAGACCTTCTTTCCTTTTTTGCAACCTCTTTTTTGATATCATCGATCTCGACGTCGAGTTCGAGAAGTTTTTCCCGGCATTTGTCTTCCCATTTTCTGAGGTATTCCTCCCTCTTTTCCCTGATGATCTTCAGCCGTTCCCGTGCCTCTTCTTTCGTCTTTTCCAGGTGAAGGCGCTCTTCGCGGGCCTTTGCCTTTTCTTCCTCGAGGCTCGTTATCAGGTCATTGAGCATAAATTCCTGCTCGTTGAAATAGGAATAACTCTTTTCGATGATCACCTGCGGCACGTCGATCTTTCTGGCCACATTGATCGCATTCGAGTAGCCGGCAGTTCCATAGATGAGGTGGTAAAGAGGTTTCATGTTCTGACTGTCAAAGGAGGTCGCGACATTGAATGCAAAATCTTTCATATACCCGTAGGCCTTGATGAGATTGAGATGCGTCGTGACGACGACGCGGCAGCCTTTCTCGACGAACGCGTCAATAACTCCCATGGCCAGCGCCGACGCCTCCTGAGGTTCCGTGTTGCCTCCGATCTCATCGATGAGAACCAGTTCATCCCCGCGTGCGCTCAGATAGAGGTCCTTGATCGCGTACATGTGGGCAGTGAAACTGCTGAGCTCCATCGAGATGTCCTGTTCATCTCCGATGAGGGCAAATATGTTGGAGTAAAAGGGTATGATGGGTTTCTCGGCGGCCGGGATGAAAAGGCCGGTCTTCGCCATGAGCGACAAAAGGCCGATGGTCTTCAAGGCGGCGGTCTTTCCCCCCGCATTGGGACCGCTTATGATCATAACCTTTTCGTTCTCCCTCATGACGATGTCGATGGGGACCGCTTCATTCTTCCTTGAGATGGTTATGAAGGGATTGACGGCCTTTTTGATCTCCAGGCCGCCCTTCGTCGTAATCTCGGGCCTCACGCATTTGAACTCGTGACAAAAAAGGGCCATGGCATGGAAGAAATCGAGTTCGCCAAGATAGTGTTTGTTTTGTTCCAGCGCCCCCCTGAAACCCCGGGCAAACTCCGTAAGCTCGTAGAGGATCTTCTTTTCTTCCTCTTTCTCTTCATTGACCAGGATGTTGATGTTGTTATTAAATTCCACGCATTCAACGGGTTCCACGAAAGATGTTTTGAGTGAATGGGAGTAGTCGTGCACGATCCCCTGGATTGCCTCGTTGAAGTTCGGCTTCAGGGGTATGACGTACCTGTTGTTTCTCAGGGATATGTAATCGTCCTGAATGATGGGGCGCATCGCCTCACGACCCATTATCCTTTCAAGCTGCTTCTTTATCTTCTCCCTGTTCATGAACAGGTCGGCTCTGATGCGGGACAGATCGTAGGAAGCGCTGTCTTCCAGGTACCCTTCGGCATTGATGGAACGTGCTATGCGTTTGTAAAGGACAGAGAGCCTGTCGATCCCGCTTGCCAGCTCATCGATATATTCGCTTTTCTTGAATACCCTGCCAAGAAAGGCGGCCACGTCTTCACCGGCCCTCAGGAAGGTTGTCAGCGAAAGAAATTCCGACGGCTCAAGGACGGAATCCCTGATGGAGATCCTCTGGAGCACCCCGGTGATGTCGGGGACATCCGAAAAAGGGATCCTGCCATCCCACTTGATGACATCCATGACGGCCTCGATCCGGCCATGGCGCTTCTTTATCTCTTCGATGTCATCGAGGGGCCTGAGTTGACGCAGATCACCCTCTGAAAAGGGCGTGGAAGAGTATTGGAAAATGACGTCCCGAAGCTTGAGGTAATCAAGGTAGGATAAAGTCTTATCGATCATAGGGGCTTTCGACTACCGTCTTCAAGACGATAGTCTCTGAAGCACCATTGTACTCAACACTTTACCGTCAATCCTCCCCGGAAATTTGTCCATGAGGACCTTTATGACCTTCCCCATTTCTTTCCGGCTGGTCGCACCGACAGCCGCCACCGCTTCCTCTATTTCCTTGAGAATCTCCTCTTCCGACAATTGGGCCGGTTGGAACTCTTTCAGGATTTCAAGTTCTTTCTCTTCTTTTTCGGCCAGTTCAAAACGCTGGCCTTTTTTGAAGCTCTCGATGGAGTCGTTATGCTGTTTGATCGATGTCCTGACGAGGCCGAAAAACTCCTCATCCGACAGAGGTCTGATCTTCTCGACTTCCTTGTTTTTTATCGCAGCAAGGAGCATCCTGAAAACGGACAACCTTATGGTGTCCCTCTTCTTTAAAGCCTCTTTCAAACCCTCTTCAATTTTGGATTTATAGTCCATTTATTTCTAATAAAGACCTTTATCCATGGTTCTCTTGAGTTTTTTTAGAGCTCTCTTCTTCGCAGCGAGTATTTTCTTCTTTCTTTTTACGCTGGGCTTTTCGTAATGTTCTCTTTTTTTGATTTCGGAGAGAATCCCGGTTTTCTCGCACTGCTTTTTAAATCTCTTGAGGGCACTCTCGAAGGATTCACCTTCTCTGATTATAACTGCTGGCATCCATTCTTCCCTCCCTCCATTTGTTGCGTTAGATTTAAGGCTTCTTATTAAAACCGAAAAAACAGCCAAAGTCAACAGATTTTACCGGTCAGACATTGATATTAGTCGATCGGGATGAGGCGGTCATCACTTCAAGGGCGAGATCCTCTCCGTCCTATCCCCTGGTATTGGTCGTGATATCTCTCCGGGCATACATGGCGTCCTTCTCATATTGCGTCACAACGGTCCTCAGGCTGTTTATCCTGTTCTTCCATCCCTTCAGATATTTTGCATATACCTGGGGCTTCGCGGTGGCAAGCTTCACATAACGCTGTTCGCGCATTCCCAGATAGCTGTCGATGTTTCCCTGGGACCTCCGGAGGAACTTCTGGGCAGCTGCCGGACTGTTGACATAGGTGTCAAAGTGAACTACACACAGCGGATACGGCAGGGAAGACGCTCCTGATTTGTCCCAGATCTTCCGGTAGATACCCTCCACCTGCTCCCTGGTAATGTTTTTGACGCTGCCTTTGTAACCCAGGGCCCGCGCAGTCGATTGAAGTATACCGTAACGGGAGGTGCCTCTTTCGCCGTCCTCTTTGACGAGCCGACTTCCTTCCTTTTCAAGGACAAATTGAAGACAGGTGCGGAATTTGGTTTCTTCATCATGGACCTCGCCGAGAGGGTCGATGCCTGTGCCCGTCTGTGCGGAGCTGAACTCGACAGCCCTTGAGTTTGCCAGCGTACGGAGCAACATGTCCTCAAAACCGGCGCCTGGATTGATGATGAAATTATCCGCCTTTTTCCGGCCGTTTTGCAGATACTGAAGCATGGATGCCGTTTGAGTGATATCGAGATTGGTAGCCATAGTCCTCAGATGGATTGCAACAACTATGCCACATCTTATATTTTGATGGGTTAGCGAAAACTCCCCCTGCGGGGATCCACTAAGGCCGGTTCTGACGTCGGAATTCTGACACTCCTGCCCGATTACCCGAAGGGATTCGTGAGGATGATCGTGCTGTCCCTGTCGGGGCCCGTGGATATTATGGCGGCGGGAACGCCGACGAGCTCTTCGATACGCCTGATATATTTTTTTGCGTTTTCCGGCAGATCGTCATACTTCCGGACATCCTTCAGAGGGGTGTTCCAGCCGTCCATTTCCTCGTACTGGGGTTCGATGCGATAGAAATCCTCGAGGGCCATTGGCGGCTCGTCGTAAAGACGTTTGCCTATCTTGTACCGGGTGCAGATCTTGATCTTTTCGAAAGAATCGAGGACATCGAGCTTCATCAGAGACAGACCGTTCAGGCCGTTAAGTTTGGCGGACCTCTTTACGAGCACGGCGTCAAACCATCCGCACCTCCTCGGTCTACCCGTTGTCGCCCCGTATTCATCACCTATTTTTCTCATGAGCTCGCCCTCGGGACCTGTAAGCTCCGTCGCAAAGGGACCCTCTCCGACCCGTGTCGTATAGGCCTTGCAGATGCCCAGGATATAATTGACAGCACTGGGAGGCACCCCGGCACCTGCCGAGATGTTCCCGGCGATGGTATTTGACGAGGTTACATAGGGATAGGTTCCATGATCGACA
>DNYO01000350.1 GCA_003506795.1 Deltaproteobacteria bacterium | reverse complement strand
TTGAGCGGGTCGACGACGATCTGCTCGAAAGCAACGGCTTAAACCCTGCAGGAACCCTTATAGCCGACGATTTCCGGGGCAACTTCGGCCTGCCGGGAGTCAACCGCCTCTCGGTCTTCGGGTATCCCATCGATGAACAGGATGACCCTGAAGCATTTCTCGCGGAGACCATGGACAGCCGGGGCGAACCGGACTGGGGAGCATTCCGGGACCTTGTCGCCTGGGTCTACCGGACTCCTGCAGGCCCGGAGTTCGAAGAGGGCTGTATCGAACGGTTCGATGAGGACAATTTCATCGACTGGCTGGCAATTCATTACCTCATCGGCGATGTCGACTCCTTCGGCGACGACTACTGGCTCTACCTGGACGCCGGGGATCCGGATGCGGAATGGATGGTCATACCCTGGGACAAGGATCTGACGTTCGGCACGCATACCCGGAGAGGCGCTACGGTCAACGACTATTTCGGGTACGAGTCGCCGATAGCCAGCGGATGGGAGAACGACCTGGTGGGGAAGTTCCTCGATACTCCCGGGCTCCGTGAGAGGCTCAATCTCCGCATGGCGTTCCTGATGGATGAGGTCTTCACCGAAGAGTACTATGCCGGGCAGCTTGAGGCGCACGAAGAGGCGATCGGGGACAGGCTGAACATCACGCCGGGGGAGGACGCGTTCGCGCTGCACCCGCAGAACCATCACGGCGACCTCGGTTACCTGGCGTACCACACCGAAGCGGTGCTGGATTTCGTGCGGCTCCGGTACCGGTTTATTGAGAGAGCGATCACGCCCGTCTCCGGAGAGCCCTATACCGCCTCTGCCGCGATACCGGCTGAGCCGGAGGGAAGTACTGTCTATTTCACCGATGCCGGCGGGTGGGTGATTGCAACCCTCGATATCGCGGAGGTGACGGAGCCGGGCACGATCACTGTTGCGGTGAACGCGACTCCGGCCAATCCCGGTATCGATCGGCGCTGGCAGTTCGATGCGGGCGACGCCAACGTCAGCGGCGAACTGGCTCTCTACTATAGGAACGACGTCGAGTCGTGCTGCTTCCCGATGGAGAACTGGTTCGTCAGCGACGCGGCGGTCAGGGATGACCGTTACTCGCAATGGGATCTGCAGATGGTTCGGGAGGACGAATCCGGAAAACTGACGACGCTCGAAACCCGCATCAACCCGTACTCGAACAAAGCGTCTGCAAATGTCTCGCTACGGGGAACGACATGGTTTGAGGTGGTGCTGCCGGATCAGGAGGAGCTGGCGGGGAGTTCCCCCCACCGACAGACACCGCGGGCAGAGCACGAGGTCTCGAAGAAGGGCGAAGAGCGGATTGCACGGCAGCAGGCGAAGAAGTGAGGGGGCGACCCCGTGCCCCGGGAATCATTCGAGCCCCGCGTGCTTCTTCAGGATGTTCTTCAGCCGCGTCTGCGAGATGTACCGGTCGGCCAGGATGGTGCCATCTTGGATCAGGTTGAAGACGGCGTATATCGAGGGAGCGTTCTGCGCCTGCTGTGCGGTCTTGAACTCCGTGACCGTGAGGGAAAGCCGGTCGACGATCGCCGGATCCAGCTCATGGATGAACCGTGCGACAGACGGACACTGGTTGGAGTAGACAATCTGCCACCCCCGGTAGTTGCTCAATTGTTCTCTGTAGTCCCGAAACTTCGGCAGCGACCCACCACCGTTCAATTGTTTCACCAGCAGATGGTTTTTGCCGTCCTCTTCGACGACGGTAAAACCGTTCTTCAGGAAGAGGTCCCGGGCTGCCATGAACGGGCCGTCGCTCGCGACAACGGCGACGCCCAGTTTACCGGCCGCGTCGTTCATGCACTCCCGTATCAAGTCGGAGGCGTATCCTTTCTCCCGATAACTGTTCGGGGTGACCCAGATGCAGTGGATAAAGAGATAGCCTTCGGCGTTCACGGCTCGCCAAGCATATTCTCCGGGAGTGTACTCGATAAAGCCGTGGATCTTCCCGTCGGCTTCGTCATACAGGACCTTGATCCGAAGACCTTCTTCGAACCGTTCTTTCAGCCATTCAACTTTTTTGAGATACCCTTCGTTCTTCGGGTTGAGAAAGCATGTCGGGGGGTATTTGTCGATGTTCTGCGCCGTAACGTCGATGATGCGGGGGGGCACGTTCACCAGCTCCTATCTGCGATCAGGATCGCTTGCCGAAGGCCGCGACGGTCCGGGCAGCAGGGGCCGCGATACAGGGTCGCATCATCCTCCTGTTCCGGCATGGGTCGTCTCCCTCTGATCAGACTCACTTCATCTCGATTAAATACTTTTCAAACGTGTCGACGCCGTGAACGATAGCGAGTTCCCTGACCCTACAGCCAAGAAACCTATGCAGCCACTCGATAGATTGGCAATGGCGTCGTATGCCTAAAACTCAAGAAATCCACTTCTCCGATTTTCTGTTGTGTAGCGGTCTAAGTTACCGACTTAGCTTAATTTGATGCCTGTAGGGATATGCATACGTTTTTATTATCTGAATGGAATTACTCACTTGAGCGATTGTATAACCAAAACATCGAAGTTTCCGAGATTGGTGGTTGCTGTGGATATTGATAGTGTTTTAAAGAGGGAGTTAACTCCCCAACAAGAAATCGCTGCAAAAGATCCTGCAAAAGAAGTTCTCTGCTTAGCCTGCGCCGGATCGGGAAAGTCTAGAACACTAGCCTACCGGATAGCCCGGCTTCTCGCAGAAGGAGAGGCCCCGGAAAGTATCGTTGCATTTACGTTTACCGTTAAGGCTGCCGATACGATAAAGAGGCGGGTTGCTCACGCGGTATCCCGAGTCGGAATTAGCCCGAATGTCATTGGAGCCATGTACATCGGTACCGTCCACAGTTACTGCCAACAGATTCTTGGAAGAATCAATCCAGTCTATCGTCAGTATGATGTCTTGGACGATAACCGATTGAAACTGTATCTGATGTCGAGATATAAGGAGATCGGGATAAAACCGTTAAGAGCACGAGCTCCACAGCACAGTTATTTCGCTACGATCGAGCAGGTTTCCAATGCATGGAAGATCCTTAACGATGAATTAATCTCAATTGAGGCCGTTAAAGCGCATGATGAAACTCTCGGAAACGTCCTTTACAACCTATCCCAGTGCCTAGAGAGGGATCAGTACATTGACTTTTCTCTGATGGTCCGAAATGCAGTTCTCGCTTTCCGGCGGAACGATCCGGCGGCACGTCTTGCTGTGAGCACGCTCAAGCATCTTATGGTTGATGAATATCAGGACATCTCTCCAAGCGAAGAGGCATTAATTGGTCATCTGCATTCGCTATCCGATACGCTGTTTGTGGTAGGAGACGACGACCAGTCGATTTACGCTTGGAGGGGGGCGGATGTCAACAATATTTTAACCTTCTGTGAGAGGTGTCCAGATGCCTCTTCGCCTAAATTATATGAAAATTTTAGAAGCACCCCAACAATTGTCGATGTTTCTAACGCATTTGTGGCGGCGGAGTTGGGCGCAAGCCGAATTGAAAAATCACCTCGCGCTTACTATGATAAATCGCCGAGAGATTTCAGAGTTTTGTGGTTTGACAGTCGCAGAACGGAGGCAAATTGGGTTGCCGACCGGATCCAAGCTTTGTTGGGAACGGAATATGAAGACCCAGATGGAATTGTTCGAGGGTTAACCCCAGCGGACTTTGCTATCCTAATGAGATCAACCCGTAAACCCGAGCAGGACGGTTTGCCTCGCCACGCAGTTTTTACGCAGGCACTCGGCAATATAGGCATTCATTACAGCTTAGAGGCCGGTGGGGGGCCTTTCGAGCGTCCGCAAGTCAACGTACTCAGAAGTACATTTCAGTTGCTCGAACCAGGATCTCCTGGTCGAGTGCTGGCAAAGCGCCACTTTGAGAGTGTAGTTCTACCGGCATATCCTCACGCAGATTTCAATGAAATGGCTGCGGTACTATCCAAGTGGGGGCGGGAGATACACACTCCGGCAGGAGGCGCACGTCAGAGAATATATCCTCAGCAGTTACTATACGATCTCCTTAAGGCGTTTCACATAGATCGCTCGGAATTCGCCGACGACGTGATGCGAGATATCGGTTTGTTTAGCCGAATGATTCAGGATGTGGAATCAGTTTATATGAGCGTCGACTCCCCTGATCGCTTTGCCGACATTTGTCACTTCCTTGAACACGCTGCAGATGCAGGGTACAATGTGTCAACGGATGATGTTGTTCAACGGCCGGATGCAGTGACGGTGTCGACCGTTCATCAAGTAAAAGGTCTAGAGTTTCCCGTCGTTTTCGTGGTCGATGTCGAATCACAGCGCTTCCCGGGTAGTAATCGATCTTATCAGGGCTGGTTGCCGATACAAGTTATGACTCCTGCTCTTAGACGTGGAGCCTATCAGAGCAATGTTGCTGAAGAAGCTAGACTTTTCTATACAGCCATGACAAGAGCGGAGAGATATTTGTACGTAACCGGTGCGGAGCTCTTGCCGAATGGGATCAGACACAAAAAACGGTCTCGCTTTGCCAACCGTTTGGTTCATCCCGAGATTTCACGTGAATCAACTCATTTACCTGCAGGCCTCGTTCCCCGCGATCAGCAAAGACGAATCGATGAGACTGTTCTTCCTACAAGCTTCTCAGATATTCGTTATTATTTGCGATGTCCAATGGACTATCGGTTCAGAAAGGGCTATGGTTTTACACCTTCGATCCCGGAAATGTTTGGTTTCGGTAAAACCGTCCATACTGCAATAGAAAAATTGCATGTCTCATTCCCTGATGGAGTTCCAACAGGGGAAGATGCAGTTTCGGTTGTTGACAGTGTGTTCCACCTGAAACATGTTCCAAAAAGCGGAAATCCGGAAGAGAATCCCGGACCCTATGAAAATGCGAAAGCTTCGGCGGGGAGTATTGCAACAAGATACGTTCAAGAGCATAGCGCTGATTTTGATAGAATAAGAAAAGTTGAAGTGCGGTTTGAAATACCTGCACAAAATGCGGTTATTTCCGGTTCAATTGATCTTCTGTTGAAGGAGGATCCGACTGGTTACATAACCGATGCCGAAGTAATCGACTTTAAAGCTATTGAAGGGACAGATAACCCATTGGAGAATGATAAGTTGGACTGGACCGAACTATCGATGCAAGTTCAACTGTATGCGAAAGCTGCCAGAGAAGTGCTCGGTGAAAACGCATGCACGGGATCCGTCCACTTATTGAAGGACAACCAAAGGATCTGTGTCCCGATTTCAGATGAAGCGATTGCAGCTGCAGTAAGTGATGTTGAGTGGGCAGTGCGTGGTATTATTGCCGGGGATTACCCGATGCGGCCTCATCCAGAAAAATGTGAAAAATGCGATTTCCGTTCATTGTGCGCTCGTAAACCTCAGGAGTTTAGCTTCTCATCTGAGATCCCGCCAGAGATTCACTTACCTGAAACGAAAGAGCATGTACGCGCTTTCAGTCTTTATGATGCTGGACTGCAGCATTAATCTCAATTTGACGACAATTCTCTTTTTAATCTCTCTTTGAGTTTATTCGGATTTTTTACTTCGCAACTCCAAATTACTATCGGTTTCCATCCGAGAGCATTCAGGCGTTTGATATTTTCTCTGTCTCTGCCGATATTCTTTTCAATCTTTTCTTTCCAGAAATCAACATTTGTTTTTGGAAGCTTCGCCCGGGGGCATCCCCCATGCCCGTGCCAGAAACACCCGTGAACGAAG